>CAZKOB010000040.1:0-24418 GCA_964554265.1 uncultured Bacteroides sp.
GAAGGAACATCGCCCCAGCCGCTGAAAGTATGGCCCTCTTTCTCCGGTGCTTCAGGCACCACAATAGACGTGCCATAGTCGAGAACGGAAGACAGAATGACTTCACCGTCAACTACAAATGAAACAGTATACCGATTAGGCACAAACGAACCGACAAAAGCAGAATCACCTGCAGGCATAGCATCCGGCACATCACCCCAACCACTGAAAGTATAACCTTCTCTCTCCAGAACTTCGGGCGCCACAATCGGTTCTCCGGTTTTAAATTCCGCTTCATATATAACCACACCATCCAATACGAACGTGAGTTTATAGGCCGTATCGGCCATGACATTATGCTCCGTCCAAACTCCGGATGAGAGATAAGTATCACACGAGCTTTCCGGCACATAGATTCTCACACCTTCATCAAAGACTTTGTCACCTTCGCATACGGGAGGAGTTTCACCCAGACACTGAATCTCAGTCAGATTTCCCTCTGAAAAAGCATATGCACCGATTGTTTTCACAGAAGCGGGAAGTACCAGCTGACTTATGCCGGTTCCATAGAAAGCGTATGCCTCTATGGCTGTCACGGTCGAAGGAAGCACAACACTTTGCAAATCAGTACAGTCGCGGAAGGCTCCAACTCCAATACCGGAAACAGTATATGATTTTCCTTCATACTCCGCCACTTCCGGTACTATTATATCGCCACTATACCGACGACCATCCCTTGTTGCTGTTCGCAACAAAGCTGTTCGACGCTTCGCAGCAATATCGCCACCACTTCCACTCTCATCAGACACAGGAACCACTTCAACAGTATTGTCGGCCTTGAGACTATAACACAAGCCTTCATATTCAAATGTCAGAGGAAAAACCAGCTCCAACGGACGACTCGGATAACCTACAAAATTCTTGGAATCAAAAGTCAGAGTCGTAAGCAACTCTGTCACTTCGTGCGTGGAGGAATTGCAAACACTGAAAGTAATGGTTTCACCGCTCACACTGTTGCTCCATATACGTAGAAAGAAATAGTATGTCCCATTGACTTCGGTCGGTGCAACACATACTCCCCTACACTCACCGTCACAAAAAGCCGCCAATTCAAAATCTTCGGGCACTTCCACCGGAAGAGACAGGAACGTGCTCATATCATATTCATAATCACCGGTAGAACAGTTCCATTGCTTTCCGGTTTGCGCCATGAGGGCAAGCAGCGGCATGAACAGGAACAACAGCCATGCCGAGATTCTTCTTGATTTATTGTTCATAAAACATATTCATTTTATTTTTTAACAATCTTGCGCGTAATCACTGTTGCTCCGTTGTCCACAACGACAATGTATATGCCGCGCGGAAGTGCAGACAGGTCGATTTCCGACACATCAGTCTTCTTGACAAGTTCAATGCCGTTTGTATCCGCAACTCTTACCGAACGCATACCGGAGGCTCCTTTGACAACGAGTCTGTTTCCATCAAACAAAACCGCTATATCAGCATCGGTTGCAGCTACGTTGGTCGGCTCTATCACATCGCCAAGCGTCAACACAACAGGTGATGCCATGCTACCGACAAGAGATGCAAATTCAACAGTTTCGCGAGCTTCGTACATTACATTGGTACGGGTATCCATGATACGGAAACTTACCTGCTCAGCATCACCGTCGCCATGAACCGTGATGAACAGCATGTCATTGCCCACAGAAGAGCCGCGACATTCGTCTCCGACGAAAGCACCCACAGTATAAATGCCATCTTCATCTCCTGCAACCTTAGCAATCAAAGCCATGTTGTCGGCATAACGATGGGCATCATACTCCCAGTAACTGTTCTTTTGTCTGACAGTACGAGCCGGTGCTTCAACCGCAAGTGCATTCTCTGCATAGCAGAAATATCTGTCATATTCGGTAGCGCTATAATACATATATCCTTGTCCAGGTTTCATTACAAAATCATTGTTCCACACACCATTGCTGTATATGGCAAAATCATCCTGTCCTTTGACAACGTCACCCTCGCAAGCTTCATGGTCGGCAAGAGCAGCTGACACCCATTGTGCTGAATATGGAACATAACCGATCCAGTTCCAGCCGGAACGTACTGTGACAGGAATCATTCCGGCAAGCAGTCTGGTTCCATAAAGTGACAGCACAGCATCAGCATTCATTTTCAGTTTATAACCTTCAGCGTAAGAAATATCAGCAAGTCCGCCAGTCCAGCCATATTCAGGATCGTTGACAAGAATATTCTGACGTGAAGCCATGTACTCAGCAGCATCACCAATACCGGCAAGCATGGTCTCTGCATTCAAGACAGAATTATCACGGACATTGACAGAAATCCAGTTCCAACCTTCCGACAAAGCATATTCAAATTCTTCGGCCGATTCAAGCTCAATTATATTTTGATCTTTCCACACTTCAGCTGACATGTAAGCATCGTATGAACCTTTAGGAACATAGATTGTCACATCATCATTGAAAATGTAATCACTCTGACATACGGCAGGTTTTGCGCCCAAGCACTGAATGACAGACAAATTTCCACGAGCAAAGGCTCCATTGGCTATCAACTTCACGGATGCTGGAAGAACTAACGACTTCAGAGATGTATTATAGAAAGCTTCCGACCGTATTGTCTCCACAGTTGAAGGAAGAGATACACTTTGAAGGTCCCAACAACCACGGAAAGCACTATTTTTTATCACAGCAATGACAAATATCTTACCGTTATACTCAACAGTCTCAGGGATAACTACATCACCGGAATAAAGAGATTCTCCGTCAAGAAGAGGAATGACCTCTACTGTAGTATCATTAATCACACGGTATGCGATTCCGTCCAACTCAAAATCAAGGATCGGTTCGCTTTCGATAATGTACCTGTCTTTCCACACTTCAGCCGACATATAGGCATCGTATGAACCCTCTGGGACACAAATTGTCACATCATCATTGAAAATCCAATCATCCTGACATACTGCAGGTTCTGCGCCCAAGCACTGGATGACAGACAAGCTTCCATCAAAAAAAGCTCCATTAGCTATCGACTTCACGGATGCTGGAAGAACTAATGACTTCAGAGATGTACCATAGAAAGCATCCGACTGAATTGTTTCTACAGTCGAAGGGAGGGATACACTTTGAAGATCACGACAATAATAGAAAGCCTCATCACCTATCGAAGTGACGACAAATGTCTTGCCGTTATACTCCACTGTTTCAGGGATAATCACATCACCTGCATAGCGAGACTCTCCGTCAAGAAGACAGATAACTTCAACAGTTGTACCACTAATCGCACTGTATGCGATGCCATCATATTCAAAGTCCGGTATTGGTTCACCCTCGATTATGATCCTGTCCTTCCACACTTCGGCCGACATGTAAGCTTCGTAAGAACCGTCTGGGACATAGATTTTCACACCATCATTGAAAATCCAATCACTCTGACATACGGCTGGTTCTGCGCCCAAACACTGGATGACAGACAAATTCCCCCATACAAAGGCCTCATCATTTATCGACTTCACAGAGGCTGGAAGAACCAATGATTTCAGAGATGTACCCATGAAAGCTTCCGCATATATCCTCTCCACTGTTGAAGGAAGAGATACACTTTGAAGGTCCCTACAATCGGCGAAAGCACGAGCGCCTATTGAAACGACAACAAATGTCTTGCCGTTAGAATCAACAGTTTCAGGAATAACCACATTACCAGAATAATGTGAACCGTCAAGAAGAGGGATAACCTCTACTGTTGTGCTGTTCGTTACACGATATGCGATTCCATCCAACTCAAAATCCGGAATCGGTTCACCCTCGATAATGTTCTTGTCTTTCCACACTTCGGCTGACATATAGGCTTCGTATGAACCATCTGGGACATAGATTGTCACATCATCATTGAATATTTCATCACTCTTACATATAGCAGGCTCTGTACCTAAACATTGGACGACAGACAAACTTCCACTAACAAAGGCCCCTACACCTATCGACTTCACGGATGCAGGAAGAACTAATGACTTCAGAGATGTACCATAGAAAGCATACGACTGAATTGTTTCTACAGTCGAAGGGAGGGATACACTTTGAAGGGTCCAACAATACCAAAAAGCCTCATAACCTATCGAAGTGACGACAAATGTCTTGCCATTATATTCAACAGTCTCAGGGACGACCACATCACCTGAATAGTGTGAACCGTCAAGAAGAGGGATAACCTCTACTGTTGTGCTGTTCGTTACACGATATGCGATTCCATCCAACTCAAAATCAGGAATCGGTTCTCCTTCGATTATATTTCTGTCCTTCCACACTTCGGCAGACATGTAGGCTTCGTATGAACCCTCAGGAACATAGATTTTCACACCATCATTGAAAATCCAATCACCCTGACATACTGCAGGTTCTGCGCCCAAACACTGAATGATTGACAGTTCACCCCATACAAAGGCCCCTTCACCTATTGACTTCACAGAGGCTGGAAGAACCAACGATTTCAGGGAATTAGAAGCAAAAGCCCACGACTGTATTGTCTCCACTGTTGAAGGAAGAGATACACTCTGAAGGTCCCAACAATTATAAAAAGCATTCATTCCTATCGAAGTGACGACAAATGTCTTGCCGTTATACTCCACAGTTTCAGGAATAACCACATTACCAGAATAATGTGAACCGTCAAGAAGAGGGATAACCTCTACTGTTGTGCTGTTCGTTACACGATATGCGATTCCATCCAACTCAAAATCCGGAATCGGTTCACCCTCGATAATGTTCTTGTCTTTCCACACTTCGGCTGACATATAGGCATCGTATGAACCTTCAGGGACATAGATTATCACATCATCATTGAAAATGTAATCACTCTGACATACGGCTGGTTCTGCGCCCAAGCACTGAATGGTTGACAGTTCACCCCATACAAAGGCCCCTTCACCTATTGACTTCACAGAGGCTGGAAGAACCAACGATTTCAGGGAATTAGAAGCAAAAGCCCACGACTGTATTGTCTCCACTGTTGAAGGAAGAGAGACACTCTGAAGTTCTCCACAATCACGGAAGGCATTATCGCCTATCGAAGTGACGACAAATGTTTTGCCATTATATTCAACAGTCTCAGGGACGACCACATAACCTACATAGCGAGACTCTCCATCAAGAAGAGGAATAACCTCAACCGTTGTGTTACCTGTCACACAGTATGCGATTCCGTCTGCCTCAAAGTTTGGAATAGGTTCGCCCTCGACAATATTTCTGTCCTTCCACACTTCGGCAGACATGTAGGCTTCGTATGAACCATTTGGAACATAGATTTTCACACCATCATTGACAATCCAATCATCCTGACAAACGGCAGGCTCTGCACCCAAGCACTGGATGACAGACAAACTTCCACTAACAAAAGCTCCACGAGCTATCGACTTCACGGATGCAGGAAGAACTAATGACTTCAGAGATGTACCATAGAAAGCATACGTCTGTATTGTCTCCACTGTTGAAGGAAGAGAGACACTCTGAAGTTCTCCACAATCACGGAAAGCATACTCTCCTATCGAAGTGACAACAAACGTCTTACCGTTATATTCAACAGTCTCAGGGACGACCACATTACCAGAATAATGTGAACCGTCAAGAAGAGGGATAACCTCTACTGTTGTGCTGTTCGTTACACGATATGCGATTCCATCCAACTCAAAATCAGGAATCGGTTCTCCTTCGATTATATTTCTGTCCTTCCACACTTCGGCAGACATGTAGGCTTCGTATGAACCCTCAGGAACATAGATTTTCACACCATCATTGAAAATCCAATCACCCTGACATACTGCAGGTTCTGCGCCCAAACACTGAATGATTGACAGTTCACCCCATACAAAGGCCCCTTCACCTATTGACTTCACAGAGGCTGGAAGAACCAACGATTTCAGGGAATTAGAAGCAAAAGCCCACGACTGTATTGTCTCCACTGTTGAAGGAAGAGAGACACTCTGAAGTTCTCCACAATCACGGAAGGCATTATCGCCTATCGAAGTGACGACAAATGTTTTGCCATTATATTCAACAGTCTCAGGGACGACCACATAACCTACATAGCGAGACTCTCCATCAAGAAGAGGAATAACCTCAACCGTTGTGTTACCTGTCACACAGTATGCGATTCCGTCTGCCTCAAAGTTTGGAATAGGTTCGCCCTCGACAATATTTCTGTCCTTCCACACTTCGGCAGACATGTAGGCTTCGTATGAACCATTTGGAACATAGATTTTCACACCATCATTGACAATCCAATCATCCTGACAAACGGCAGGCTCTGCACCCAAGCACTGGATGACAGACAAACTTCCACTAACAAAAGCTCCACGAGCTATCGACTTCACGGATGCAGGAAGAGCCAATGATTTCAGAGACGAATTATCAAAAGCATGCGACTGTATTGTTTCTACTGTTGAGGAGATGGATACACTTTGAAGGTCCTTACAATCGGCAAAAGCACGAGTGCCTATTGAAACGACAACAAATGTCTTGCCGTTATACTCCACTGTTTCAGGAATAACCACATTACCAGAATACTGTGAACCATCAAGAAGAGAGATGACTTCAACTGTTGTACGACTAATCGCACTGTATGCGATGCCCTCATATTCAAAGTCAGGTATCGGTTCACCCTCTATTATGGTCCTGTCTTTCCACATTTCGGCAGACATGTAGGCTTCGTACGAACCTTCAGGAACATAAACCGTAGCACGGACATCATTGAATTGTCCCTCGTTGCTCATTGGTATAGGTGTAGTCCGCAAACATTGCATTGTAACCATGTCAAAGCACCATTGAAAAGCATATCCTCCAATTTTCTCTATGGTTTCAGGAATGACGATACCGGACAGTTTGCAACCTTGAAAAGCACGTACATCAATTGTACCGATGGTTATTTCCTGCCCATTAACGGTGATAGAAGAAGGTATTTCATAAATCCCTGTACGCGACAGCGGACAGCGCACAAGAGAGCCTTTATCTTTATTGAACAGTACACCATCGACTGAAGTATATACCGGATTGCCATCCTCGACATATATGTTCATAAGGTTATTCATCTGATAGAACACTTCGTTTCCATCAGAACCCAAAACCGTAACAGAAGCCGGGATAGTAATGTCCTCTATACGGCTCCCCTCAAATGCGAAGTCCTCAATGGTCTCTACTGAAGAAGGAAGCACCACAGAAGTAAAAGGTATACCGGCAAAAGCATAACTGCTTATCAACTTTATGCTTGAAGGCAGCTCTATTCTT
Source organism: uncultured Bacteroides sp. (assembly GCA_964554265.1). GTDB lineage: Bacteria > Bacteroidota > Bacteroidia > Bacteroidales > Bacteroidaceae > RGIG8745. The sequence goes on from CAZKOB010000040.1 coordinate 7,278, forward strand.
TCAAGTTCCTGACAGCCGTTGAAAGCATCATATCCAATTGAGACAACAGTCAATGTCTTGCCATTATACTCCACTGTTTCAGGAACAACCACATTACCTGAATAGTGTGAACCGTCAAGAAGAGGGATGACTTCAACCGTTGTACCGCTGATTATATGATATGCGATTCCGTCACATTCAATATAAATACTTGATTCATAGTCAAGAATCGCCTGCTTTACGGCTTCCGAAGCCTGAAGAAGTTCGTCAAGTGTACTTGAAGTATTACAGTACACCATTTCCGGCCCACTAAGGTCTATGTCATCTTTATATTTTTCTTTCGCCGCATCAATCTCCTCCTTCAATGCAACAGCCGCATTATAAGGTGCCATTACACGATCATACTCCAAAGGATCAACAAAGAACCAGTCTACACCGAACTCTTCATCCGGATAAAACTCTTCACTACACAGAAAAAGGCGAGTGTTGCCACTATTCAAGATAGCCCCAAGATAATCACCTTCACGCCCAGCTTCTCTACGCTCCGCATTCTCAAAACGATAATAATCTCCGTTCCTGCTCACAACCCAATGATAGGCTGTCTGTGCTATACGATCAACCCAGATGTCATCCCCTGCACCATTAGCGTCATTACAGCAAGTTTGAAGCCATTGCTCCTTTGTTTCAACAAAACTTGTAATTAAAAAGGTACCGGGTTTTTCATCATCACTTGCTTCCAGTTTCACCTTATAACCTTTCGATGTACTGAAACTCGCCCGGGTTCCATACTCATTATCCCCCAAAAAGAAGCCTTTCACATCCTTGTTGTAAAGATAGGCAACATCGCCCGGTTGATAATCACTCATTGCATGAGGAATCGGTATTTCCCACACAACGTCGGCGACAGTAGTATTTACTTCACCTTTCACTTGAACCCACGACAAGGTTAACAGACACAGGTACATAGCTATACGTACCATTATGTCAGGGTTTCCCCAACGCTTTCTTTTGTCCATAAAAATTTTTTGTTAATATTGTTTTACTTAATCGTCCAATATTTATTTAATTAATTACCCCTATTCTATAGCTTCATCTTTTTCTGAACATCGAACCCAACAAGCATTAAATCTGAGCAAAAAGAACAAGTATTATTCTTCTCAATATATTTTTCAGACAACAAACAAACTCCGTATATTATAGACTTAAGGTATAAGACACAGGAGCTATTAGATTGTGTTCTTTACTATTGATTTTGCAAATTAAAAGAAAAAATTATTGAAATTAGAACAAATATAGAACAAAAGGCCCTTTTAATAAAATAAATATATTCATAGGCTAACAAAAGATTTCAAAGCATTCTTGTGTTAAAATAAACAAATTATATGCAAGTTCAGTTTAAGAAAGTCCTGTGAAGAGGCGGAGAGTCTGCAAATTTTTTAGTGCTTTACAGGTGAAAATCAAGCACAAGACTCCTCTTATAAATCTTGTGATTGTAAGATGGTGGTTTCACTGTGTTTTACAGGTCGTTCTCACAGACTCCTCCGTCGCTTGCGACGGAGGGCGTGGCGCGAAGCGACGGAGGAGTCTGTGAAGACACAAGCAAAAGCAATTGTCATTCTTATGGACATTTCTTCTTTCTTTTTGACACTAAGTCCACCCATAGCAAATGGAACTTTATTAACATAATTAAGGTTCGTTTACACATGAATAATTGCTGATTTTTTGAAATTTTATTGATAAGTAATTGATAATCAAAAGAATGCTATTTTAGCAAAACAGTGCAGTTTTAGGTGCAAAAGGTACAAGTTGTAACAAAATAGGATATCCTGATAATCAGTAAATTATAAAAATTCTTGTCCAAGACATCTGTTTTTCGCCGCCAAAATCCATCTTTGTTTTTCGCGGCATTGAAAAATCCTATTTAAACTTTTTAAGAAATCAATTTGTGCAACACCAGATTTCAGCCCGAAAAACGGACGTTCTCAAATTCGTTCACCTTGAAAATAAATTTTGTTCACCTTGAAAAATTTTTTACAAGGCACTTTAAAACCATTTTCAAGGTGAACGAAATTTATTTCCAGCGTACTCTTTTTTCATCCGATGCACATACAAATGTAAATAAATGTATCTTTTTGAAATGTAAATTATATTATTTTTTACATTTGGGATTCAAGGTCTGAAAACAGCCTTAGAATCGCACAAATGGAACTTCGGCCGGGTTTGGTCGATTTTATGCGATTCTGCGGAGCCTTGAATTTTAACATATCAAATTGTCAAGAAAAGTCCGTAAATTGTGACAAGTATAATGTAAAATCAGTTGTTTTTTTGCTGATTTCCACCTCAAAAAAGTAAAAATTAGCTATATACATCCATTGAAATCATGCAAGGTGACGCAATGACGAAATCAGAAAAAGCAAAGGCCGGCAGGCATTACTTCCTTTCGTGACAACCAATATTTCCACGCCAAAGAAAGTAATGCCTGCCGGCCTCTGCTCTTTTCTATTCCTTCTTTCACCCAAGGATCATATGCACTTCGAGAATGCAGCCTTGACGCGAAAAGCTGATTTATGTGTCAATGCCGTTTCAAAAGCAAGAAATTTAGCCACATCTATTATACGCTGATTGCTGCTTCCCCTAAAATCCAAAAACGGAGAGTAAAGCGCCTGCACGAAACGTCCGTCAACTAAAATGTCAATATAAGGCAGGAGCGCACACAATCTCGGCCGGTCAAGGATTTCTTCTATTGTATATCCTGTATAGCACCATATATTCATCCTCGTATCAGATTTCAGCCGACGCAAAAGCTGCAATGTCTCTTCAGGATGAAAGAAAGGATCTCCCCCCGACACCGTGATGCCATCAAGCAGGGGATTTGCATTTATCTCATCAATGATTCCGCACAGCCGTTCTTCCGTCAGCGGTTCCCCGGCATCGGGATTCCATGATGCAGGATTATGGCATCCCGGACAGTGATGGCCGCAACCCGCAAGATAAATGGAATACCGCACTCCATCACCATCGACAATAGTTTCCTTGTATGTATTTATAATATTCATCTCCTTTTTCCTTGCTGATTCACAACCTATCAACAGTGCTTCACCCTATCGCGTTCCTCCGCGCGTTTGGCGCTGTTCCAAGTAGAAAGATCTCCTGTAAGATATCCGGTAATACGGCGCATACGAAGAATATTGTCGCTGCCGCAAATAGGACACTTTCCATATATCACACCATGATAACCGCAAGAATGGCATGTGTCGACAGGATGATTTATAGAACCGTATCCGATACCTTCGTCATGCATCACTTTCACAATCTTGGCAATGGCACGTATATTCTTCTTTGCCTCTCCGTCAAGTTCGACATACGTGATATGACCACCCAGCGTAATAGCATGGAACGGTGCTTCTTTGCGTATCTTATCTACAATGCTGATATTCTCCTTCACATCCACATGGAACGAGTTTACATAATAGTCCCTGTCATTGACACCTTCAATAACCCCGTAACGGCGCTTGTCCATTTTCGTAAAACGTCCGCTCAGGCCTTCAGCCGGAGTAGCCAGCACCGAATAATTGAGCTGACGCTCAGCCCTGTTCCTGTCGGCAACAGCCTTTATCGTCTGCACAGCCTCATAAAGAGTATCCCATGCCTTACGGCTTTTTCCATGCCCCTCGCCATACAAAGCCATCATGGCATTATGTCCTCCAATGAAACCAATACCCAAAGTACCATGCTTCAAAAGGTCTCCGACAGTATCATTCGGACGCAACTGCGCACCACCTTTCCACACATCGTTGCCCATCATGAAAGGGAATTGCTGCGCAAGAGCAGTACGCTGATACTGGTAACGCTCATACAGCTGGTCGGCGATAAGCTGCGCCATGTCCGCCACTTTTTCGATGAATATACGTTTTGCATTCGCCTCCACAAAGTCAGGATTTGCATTTCCCGGAGCAGCATTCTCCGCTTCAATACGTGCATCTATTGCCAAACGAGGCATATTCATTGTAGTAAACGAAAGGTTTCCACGTCCGAGCGACGTCTTTTCGCCCCACAAATCTTCGTACACACGGGTACGGCATCCCATTGTGGCAAGCTCATACTTATAACGCTCCGGATCATCTGCATTCCATTTGTCGTTTTTATTGAAAGGAGTATCGAGAAACATGAAATTCGGGAACAAAGCCTTGGCAGTAGTCTTACAAGCCTTGATAAGAAGATCGAGGTTGGGAGTGCGCAGCTTATGGGTGCCGTTGACAACACCTTCAATGTCATCAAGCGCCTCAAGAAACTCATCCTCGTCGTAGCTCACACCGTCCTTAACCTTGAATATCTGTATAGGGAACACAGGAACGTCTCCTTTAGGTCCAAGCCCTTCAATCGTCGCGTTCATCAGTTCAGACATCACAAGACGTCCCTCTGCAGAAGTATCCGTACCGTAGTTTATAGAAGAGAACACCACCTGATTTCCTCCTCTTGAATGCATCGTGTTCAGATTGTGAATCAGCCCTTCCATAGCCTGATGCGTGTCTTTGCATGTCTGCTTATAGGCCTTGTCCATGATTGAATCGAAAGCATTTTCAGGCAGGTTAAGTCCGGCCGAACGAAGAGAAGAAAGCAGAACCAGTCTGTTAGCATCCGACATATCTATCGAGTCCACATCTTTCTCTATCACCTCACGAAGCGTCTCTTCTCCCATGTCGTGCCCCTCAACAGAAGCGGCAAGAGAGAAATAATTGACGAGATTTTTCCTGTACGACTTCAGCACACCCGGCGCCATGAAAAAGTCGAATGCAGGAATTGCCTGCCCTCCATGCTGTTCATTTTGGTTGGTCTGGAAAACAATGGTGGCAAGCGTAGCATAGCTCTGTATAGACTGCGGAGTCCTTATGCTGCCATTCTTCGTCCTGAAGCCCCGGTTAAAAAGGTCCGCAAGGTCATACTGTATGCATGTCGTGGTCTTAGTAGGATAATAGTCAAGATCATGAATATGTATATCGCCTTGCTGGTGAGCCTCCGCAAAGCGCTTTGGCAGAAGGTATCTGTATGTATAGTCCTTTGTCACTTCCGAAGCGAACGTCATCATCTGTCCGGCCGGTGTGTGGCTGCTCATGTTGGCATTCGACAAATTCACATCATTCTTGTCTATAGCCACAATACCGTCCATCTCGCGTTTCATTTTCGTCTTACGGTTACGCTCTGTATTCCTCCACTCTCGATAAAGTATGTATTTTTTCGCCACATCAGGATAGCCCCTCATCAACTCACGCTCGACAATGTCTTGAATCTGTTCCACAGACATCGTATTTTCAGCAAATTCATTTATCACACGCATGGTAAGCTCGGCTATTTCTTTGTCTTCGACAGGTTTATTTGTAGCGACAAAAGCCTTCAGTATGGCATTCTTTATCTTACTGATAGAGAAATCCTCATGTTTGCCATCTCTCTTGACTATGGTTATTTCAGCATAATTCATATTTGTAACCTTTATTTATTAATCCGACTGATTTGTCTCATATATATATCCACACAAGATAAAAATGAGAATCAGAAGAGTATGTTCAACAAGGCGTATTCATCCCTGTCTGTACAAGAAGCACCATTCCGAGCTTTGCACAGTTGTCATATTCTGTCTTTTTTTATTTGATTTCCCACTGTTTCCATATCCCGGGAAACATCTTGTGTTGACATCGAAATACGGTCGGTCTTCTGGCTCTCCCGATATCTGTGAAGCGCCTTCCCACCCATCAGCAAACCTACTGAACAATTCGGTTGCACAACGAAGCAGTGGATATGCTTCACACTTAAGGACTACAGCTGCGGGCACAGCTTCCGCTTCTGACGACATTCCCTCGCATGTCCATTCTGTACCCTCTGTGCACTCATGTTCATGCATCACCGTATCGACAATGCAAATGTACAGATTCTTTCAATAGATTGTACACGAAAGGAATAAAAAATTATCCCACTGCATATATTTTTTTGCTACACAATTTTCAAAAAGGAAAACTTTCATAAACCATCAAAACAGCCAAACAATTCATACACAAATATTTGCATATAAAAATCGGGAAACTTTTCAAGCAGATCCGCCTCAAAAGTCTCCCGACAACTTGAAACAAGCCTTCTTTTTCCGGCAAAACACTGAAACTCTTACAGATAGCAAGATCAAGTACAGTCCGCACAAAAAAAAGTCTTTTTTCCACTGTCGCTACATTCCATTCACATTGCCGTGCAAAAGAAATGCGACCTCATACGAACTTCATTTTTCTTCTCCGTCCGTATCCTTATACCATTCTGCGTACATCAGATAATGAGCGGCAATCCCTTGATTCAATTCCTTAGCCTGCTCCGGATCCACTTTCTTTATGAATCTGGCAGGCACACCGCCCCACAGTTCTCCATCACCAATCTGAGTACCTTTCAACACCAATGCTCCTGCAGCGACAATAGCACCTTCACCTACCACAGCATCATCGAGCACGGTGGCTCCCATACCGATAAGTGCGCAACTCTTCACCTTGCAACCGTGCAAAGTGACATTGTGTCCGATAGTCACATCATCCCCAATCTCTATCGCCGCCTTCTTATAGAGCGTGTGCAAACACGAACCGTCTTGAATATTCACACGGTTACCGATCTTTATATAGTTCACATCACCACGCACCACAGCATTGAACCATACGGTACAATTGTCTCCCATAGTGACATCTCCAACAATAGTTGCATTTTCAGAAAAATAGCAGTCCTTGCCCCATTTCGGAGTCAAGCCGCATACAGTCTTTACCAAAGCCATAGAGCTATCTTTTTCTATATATTATATATTATCAGAAGGTGTCCTAATTCATTGATTGTCTCCGACCGTCTCGACTCCTGTTCCGCCTGTTTCCGTCAATTCTCATCAGGCACAGCACTTGCAATGCCTTTTCTCCAAGCAACGAAAAAAGTCTGAAACAAGCGTCTCAAAATGCCACGGACAAATCCGGCACCTCCTCTTTATAATCCGTCTTTTATTCTTCCTTTATTTTTATATTTCCCTTGTCACTTCCTTAAGCCACTCCCTATGCTCCACATCAAGGTGAGGAGCAAGCTTTTCATATACTATCTTCTGATAGCCGTTGAACCACTCCACCTCTTCCGGCTGCATCATCTCTTTCACTATAGGAGAAGTGAGTATCGGACACAGAGTCAGATGCTCAAACCTGTAATAAGGACCGAAAGCCAGCCCTTCATTGCCGTCCTGTCCCCTATCACTGAAATCAGCAGGGACAACAAGCATTGTATTCTCATGGCGCACACCATGACTGCCGGCAATGTAGATGCCCGGTTCATCTGTTATGGTCATTCCCGGAACAAGTGGAGTAGGCATGTAATTCATCCGTAACTGGTGAGGCCCTTCATGTACATTCATAAAAGAACCGACCCCATGCCCCGTTCCATGCAAATAGTTGATGCCATACTGCCACATCGGCGCACGCGCGAGAGCGTCCAACTGAGTGCCGTATGTGCCATGAGGGAACACCGCACGTCCGAGATTAATGAATCCTCTGAGCACAAGGGTATAGTCGCGACACTCATCTGCGGTAAGTTCGCCCAGCGGAATCGTACGAGTGATGTCCGTAGTTCCATCCAGATACTGCCCTCCCGAATCAATCAGCAGCAATCCGCGCGGTTCGACAGGTATATCGGTCTCCTTCGTGGGCTCATAATGTACAATCGCGCCGTGTGCGGCATATCCCATGATGCTCTCAAAACTGACACCCTTGAAAAGTGGCTGCTCTGCACGAAATCCATACAGTTTGTCCGACAAAGAAAGTTCTGTCTGGCCACCCCGGCGCACTGCTTCGACCGCCCATTTTATCCATTTCACCATAGCTATGCCATCCTTGAGCATGGCACTATGGTAGCCACGTATCTCGGCCTCATTTTTCATGATTTTCATCATCGTGACAGGACATTCGGTTCTGACCACATTCGGGCATGCCCCATACACGGCATAATTCGTCTTGTCCGGCTGCATCATGACTTTCAGAGAAGAAGAGTTCAAATCTTCAAACAAACCTTCATATGCCTTCACCTCCACACCCTCACGGTCAAGATAGACGGACACATCGGCAGGAATCTTCTCCTTATTTATATATAGTACGGCTTTGTCCAGAGTTACCAACAGGTAAGAAACGAAAACCGGATTGAACTCTATATCGGAGCCACGCAGATTCAGCGTCCATGCCACTTCATCGAGCATGGATATGAGTACAGCGTCCGCACCTTGTTTCCGGCATGCCTCGCGCACCCGCCCAATCTTCTCGTGCGCAGGCTCACCGGCATACTCCAGCGGTTGTATGAACACATTGTCAGAAGGAACAGAAGGGCGGTCTGTCCATATTTCCTGATACGGGTCCAAGTCTGTCCTCAGCTGTATCCCATACGTGCGAAGTTCCTGTTCAAGCTCCTCCGTCTGCACGACAGTATTCACTGTTCCGTCCACAGCAACCACATCTCCACTATGCAAGACACAGCCAAGCCATTGTGCCACACTCGGAGTTCCGTCTATTTTCTCCTTCATCAGCATATATCCGGTACCTTCAATCTGCTGCGAAGCCTGAAGGAAATACCTTGAATCAGTCCACAATGCAGCTCTGTCCGAAGTGACGACAGCTGTACCGGCAGAACCGGTGAATCCGGAAATCCATTCTCTTGCTTTCCATCTGTCCGGTACGTATTCACCGGAATGGGGGTCTGTACTCGGAGTGATAAACGCATTCACTCCCTCACGTTCCATCACATGCCTCAATGCGGCCACCTTGATATCTGTGTTGCTCATAACTTTACATCTTACTTTTTGCACGGACAAATATACGGTTTTGTTCTATACGTTGGACTTTACATTTAACAAAATGAGTCTTTTTACTACTACATAAAATCTTTCCATTAAAAAAACTTATACAGAATTGTTAATAAAAAGCGAAAATCCTATATTTGCATGATTCAATACGTCTCACAACGGTATTGCATACACAGAATTATTGTTTAATCATAAAAAATAGAACTATGGGATTCTTGACAAGCGACAAGCTCGTTATTGTTGGAGCAGCCGGTATGATTGGTTCCAACATGGTACAGACAGCCCTCATGATGGGCCTTACTTCAAACATTTGCCTTTATGACGTGTTCTCTCCGGAAGGAGTTGCTGAAGAAATGCGCCAGAGCGGTTTCGGAGATGTAAACATCACAGCTACTACCGATGTGGCTGAAGCTTTCAAAGACGCAAAATACATCATTTCTTCAGGCGGTGCACCACGTAAGGCCGGCATGACTCGCGAGGACCTTCTCAAAGGCAACTGCGAAATCGCAGAGCAGCTCGGAAAGAACATCAAGGCTTACTGCCCGGATGTGAAGCACGTGGTTATTATCTTCAACCCGGCCGACCTCACAGGTCTTGTAACACTCCTTTATTCCGGTTTGAAACCATCACAGGTAACTACTCTCGCAGGTCTCGACTCTACTCGTTTGCAGAGCGCACTGGCAAAGAAGTTCGGTGTTATGCAGAGTGAAGTGACAGGATGCGCCACTTATGGTGGTCACGGTGAGCAGATGGCCGTTTTCGGCAGCGCTGTCAGAATCGCCGGCAAGCCTCTCAACGACCTCATCGGCACAGCTGAGTTTCCGGCTGAAGAATGGGAGCAGATGAAGGTTGATGTCACTAAGGGCGGTGCCAAGATTATTGAGCTTCGCGGACGCAGCTCTTTCCAAAGCCCTTCATACCTTTCTGTCGAGATGATTCGCTCGGCTATGGGCGGAGAGAAGTTCCGTTGGCCTGCAGGTACATACGTAAAGACTGACAAGTACGACCACATCATGATGGCAATGGACACTACTATCGATGCCAACGGTTGCCACTACAATGTTCCAACCGGCACTGAAGAAGAAGTTGCAAAACTTGATGCAAGTTACGCACACCTTTGCAAGATGCGCGACGAGCTTGTTACTCTCAACATCGTTCCGGAAATTTCAAAATGGAACGAAATCAACCCTAACTTGTAATCATACTGTTACATGGCTTTAGAAGACGTACCGGATTTTCCGGTGCGTCTTTTTTTTTTGCACACCACGAGAAAAAGATTTTTAGAATGCTCCAGAATGCAGGTGCACAGAATATTTATGTTTCAGATGGGGTTAACACCTTTAAAAAGACGAGAAATACGCTCATTTGTATGTCTGTAAGTTGCAGAATCCTCTCCGGTTCACTTTCAATGCAGCGAAGCGGATACGGACGTGAGCCTTTATATCGTTATATGTTATCTATTTGTCATGAATCACGAGTTTTTCTTGACAATTTGAAATGTTAAAGTTCAAGCTCCGTAGAATCGCGTAAAATCGGCCAAATCTTGCCGAAGTTCCATTTGTGCGATTGTAGGGCCGTTTTCAGGCCTTGAATCCCAAATGTAAAAATAATACAATTTTTTGTTCGGGAAAGATACATTTATTCACATTTGTGTGTGCATCGTCTGAAAAAAGAGTACGCAGGAAATAAATTTCGTTCACCTTGAAAATAGTATTAAAGTGCCTTGTAAAAAAATTTTCAAGGTGAACGAAATTTATTTTCAAGGTGAATGAGTTTGAAAACGTCCGTTTTTCGGGGTAAGATTGGATGTTGACAATTTGGATTTCTTAAAAAGAGTAAAATCGTATTTTCAATGCCACGAAAAACAAAGATGGGTTTTGGCTGCGAAAAGCAGGAATCTTGGACAAGAAATTTTATAACTTGTTGATTATCAGGACTTCCTATTTTTGTTGTTACCTGTATTTCTTGCGCCTAAAACTGCATAGTTTTGTTGAAGCAGTATTTTATTGATTATCAATTGTTTATCAGTAAAACTTGAATAATTTGGCAATCAGGGAAATGTAAATGAATCTTAATTATGTTAATAAAATTCCGTTTGTCATGGATGGATTCTGTGTCAAAAAGAAAGAAGAAATGTCACTTAAATGGTCAGCAGTCTGTGAAAACATCAGCTTTAAATCACAAAAACATTGTATTACAACCTGGAAAATTTAATTTTGCCCCATTAGAAAGTTGTTTTCTGCGCATTATTTTTCTTAAATCAACAGTGCTGATTTAAGAAAAAAGTGCGGTGAATTTGGTTTATCAGAAGGGTGATTTCATATTTCCGGTACAGCCATTCCAAGAATGTATCATTTTGCACGAATGCCTCCGCTACGAACCACAAAACAGTTTCCTATATATAATAGGTCGTCATGAAAAAGAGGGGATGGGAGTTCGTAGAACACGAGGAACACCGGTTCTACTGTTCCGACACCATTGCTCCGCTGCCACAAAAGCACACACAGACCCTACAGAGCAAATGAAAAATATCAGTTCAAAACGCAATTTACATTGTATGCCTAAAACTTTTTCATACAAAAAACGATAGAATCGGATTTTTTGTGTAAGTTTGCACTTATTCATAAGCAATTTCAGCAACATTATGAACAGGAGCGACGACAGTATAGTAATCATACCGACATATAACGAAAAGGAAAATATCGAGAAAATCATCAGGGCAGTGTTCAGCCTCGAAAAGAGCTTTCATATACTCGTAATCGACGATGGTTCTCCCGACGGAACCGCATCCATAGTCAAAGGCCTGATGAACTCTGAGTTTTCCGACCGCCTGTTCATATTGGAGCGCAAAGGAAAGTTAGGACTGGGGACAGCATATATTGCAGGGTTCAAATGGAGTATAGAACATAAATATGACTATATATTCGAGATGGACGCCGATTTCTCACACTCGCCTTCCGATCTTCCCCGGCTCTATTCGGCATGTGCCGACGAGGGGTATGACCTCGCCATCGGCTCACGCTATATCACGGGAGTGAATGTCGTAAACTGGCCCATAGGAAGAGTATTGATGTCGTACTTCGCATCCATGTATGTCCGTATGGTGACGGGATTCAAGGTACACGACACGACGGCCGGATTCAAATGCTACAAGCGGAGAGTACTTGAAACCATCGACCTTGACGCCGTACGTTTCAAGGGGTATGCCTTCCAGATAGAGATGAAATTCACCACCTACAAATGTGGCTTCAAGATAAAAGAAGTACCCGTAATCTTCGTCAACAGGGTGGAAGGAGTGTCCAAAATGAGCGGAGGCATATTCAGCGAAGCCGTATTCGGTGTCATACGGCTCAGGCTCGACGGCTGGTTCAAGAAATATCCCAGACCTACAGAATAATACTAAAGAGAATACACACTACGAGAAATGAGAACCATAATCAACAATGCCACGATTGTCAACGAAGGCAGGAAATTCATCGGAGCAGTTGTCATTGAAAACGAACTGATAGCAGATGTCCTTGAGGGAGAATCTTTATCCACACAGGACTGCGAAAATGTAATAGACGCTTCAGGCATGTATCTGTTTCCAGGTGTGATAGACGACCATGTACATTTCCGCGAGCCGGGCCTGACATACAAAGCCGACATTGAGAGCGAAAGCCGGACAGCAGCAGCAGGGGGGGTCACCTCATACATGGAAATGCCGAACACCGTGCCACAAACCACAACAATAGAGTTGCTTGAACAGAAATTCATGCTTGCCAAGGAGAAGAGCCGTGTAAACTACTCCTTCTTCTTCGGTGCAACCAATGACAATATCGGTCTCCTGCCACAACTCGACCCGACGAGAATCTGCGGTGTCAAGGTTTTTATGGGAAGCAGCACAGGCGACATGCTTGTGGACAACGAGAATGCTTTGCGACAGTTGTTCAGCACTTCGCCACTGCTCATCATGGCACATTGTGAGGACACAAGCATCATCCAGCATAATATAGATTCGTTCAAGAAGAAATATAAAGGGCAGAACGATTTTCCTGTACGTTACCACTCCCGCATACGCAATGTGGAAGCCTGCTACAAATCATCGTCATTAGCTGTACGTCTTGCCACGGAAACAGGAGCGCGCCTGCATGTCGCCCATATCTCCACGGCAAAAGAACTGTCGCTATTCGAGAGCAAGCCCCTCGAAGAAAAGAGAATTACAGCCGAGGCATGCATAGCTCACCTCATGTTCACAACGGAAGACTATGACTCTCTCGGCACAAAAATAAAGTGCAATCCTGCCATCAAGACCACAGAAGACAGGGAGGCGCTCCGCGAGGCACTTACAGACGGACGCATAGATGTGGTCGCCACGGACCATGCTCCACATCTTCTCAACGAGAAAGTAGGCGGCGCACTCAAAGCCGCATCGGGAATGCCGATGATACAGTTTTCGCTCGTATCCATGCTGGAGCTGTCAGACAAAGGTGTGCTCCCAACAGAGCGCATTCCGGAACTGATGAGCCATAACCCGGCCAAACTTTTCCACATCAAGAAAAGAGGTTTCATCAGGAAAGGGTACTATGCCGACCTTGTCATCGTAGACCCCAATGCCAACTGGCAGGTGAAGGAAGGCCGCTACTATACAAAATGCGGATGGACTCCGATGGACGAACGTACTTTCAAATGGCGCGTACGACGTACCATTGTGAACGGACGCACGGCATATTGCAACGGCATTGTCGTCGATGGGGGCCGGGGAAAAGAGCTGGAATTTGAAAATCAGTAACGCGCGGCAATTTCTGACGCAGGTTACTATGCAAATGGAACACAGAAAAAGACAAGACACATGAACGAGAGGAGTTGCCTGAAAAATGTGGTGCATCATTATCACATACGTGACATTGCACCTTACATCAACTGGACCTATTTCTTTCACGCATGGTCTTTTCCGCTGAAATATGCTTCCATAGCCCATGTACACGGCTGTGACGCATGCCGTGCCTCATGGATTTCCGGTTTTCCGGAAACGGAAAGGCAACGCGCATCGGAAGCGGTGAAACTGTTGAAAGACGCATCCAAAATGCTGTCCAAACTTGATGCCTACTATGAGACAAGCGCCGTATTCCGCCTGTTCGCAGCCAATTCGGAGGGTGATGACATCGTCATCTGCAACGGAACACGGTTGCCAATGCTGAGACAGCAGGTTGCCGACACCGAGGGCTACTGCCTATGTCTGAGTGATTTCATACGTCCGAAAGAGAGCGGCATACATGACAAGATAGGCATTTTCGCCACATCAGTGGACGCAGAAATGGAGAGGCTGTATGCCGACGATGCCTACAACCGCATGCTCGCGCAGACACTTGCCGACCGCCTTGCGGAGGCAGCAGCCGAGCGCATGCATGAGGAAGTAAGGAAAGAAGCATGGGGCTATGCACCGAACGAGAAACTCACAATGGACGAGCTTCACCGCGAAAAGTTTCAGGGAATACGTCCGGCCGTAGGTTATCCCTGTCTGCCCGACATCTCGCTCAACTTCGTGCTCGACGAGCTGCTTGATTTTTCACAAATCGGAGTGAAACTGACGGAACATGGAATGATGTGTCCGCATGCTTCCGTAAGCGGCCTGATGCTATCCCACCCCCAATCGCACTATTTTGCGGTCGGACCGATAGACGAGACACAACTTTCGGACTACGCTTGCCGGAGAGGCATGTCCAAAGCCGACTTACGCAAGTATCTCATGAAAAATATAGGATGAAATAACAAAACAGGAAAAACCAAGATGCTGTATAGGATTATCATATTGTTACTGGCACTGCTTATCCTTCCTGACATATATATATATTGGATGTATGTCAGGAAATGGACAAGACGCTGTTGCCTGCGTGTCCTGAATTTTGTTCCGTCCGCCATTCTGCTGGCCTCCATGACGGCAATAATTTCCTCAAACGACATGCTGCCGGACCACCAGACATATGTGGGAATCTTCATGTTCACAGTGTTGCTTATATGCATTCCGAAATTCCTGTTCTCGCTTATCGACGGTATCGGGCACCTGTTCCCTTCGACATTCACCAAACGCATATTCAGAATGTCGGGCATGACACTTGCTTTCTTTTCCATGTTCATCTTATGCTTCGGATATCTTCAGGGACGAAGCAGGTTTGTCGTCCATCATCAGACATTCTACTTTACCGACCTGCCGGAGGAATTTGACGGTTACCGTATCACACAGTTCTCGGACCTGCACATAGGCACATTGAGAAAAGGGCACGAACAGGATGCAAGGAAGATTGTGGAACTTATCAACAACCAGCATTGCGACATGATTGTATTCACAGGAGACCTCGTC
Organism: uncultured Bacteroides sp.; assembly: GCA_964554265.1. Classification (GTDB taxonomy): domain Bacteria; phylum Bacteroidota; class Bacteroidia; order Bacteroidales; family Bacteroidaceae; genus RGIG8745. Next base: position 22,442 of record CAZKOB010000040.1, read on the forward strand.
AACCATCAGGCATGCGAGCTGGACGGATTCAAGGACGACCTGTGCCACCTGTCCGCTCCAGATGGGGTATACTCCATCATGGGCAATCACGACTACAGCATGTATCTCAAATATCCCACAGAGGCAATGAGGAAGGCTGACGTTATCGACCTGCAACGGCGCGAGCGTTCATACGGATGGAAGCTGCTCAAAAACGAGCATGACATCATCCGCCGACATGGCGACTCCATAGCCATCATAGGGGTTGAGAACGACGGACGTCCGCCATTCCCTTCCCTCGGCGACCTGCCCAAGGCGACCAAAGGCATCGGCAAAGGTACGTTCGCTGTCCTTCTCAGCCACGACCCGACCCACTGGAGACGTGAAATATTGCCCGATACGGATATTCAGCTGACCCTTTCGGGGCATACTCATGCCGGACAGTTCAAAGTATTCGGATGGTCGCCCGTCGCCTTTGTCTATGACGAGTGGTCGGGGGCATACAACGAAGGGAAACAGATTCTGAATGTCAGCGACGGCATAGGTACCGTCATGTTTCCTTTCAGATTCGGAGCATGGCCGGAAATCAATGTGATCACGCTGAAAAGGATAGATTAGCAAACAAATGAAGAAACAACTATAATTTCCCAATCAAAGAAAGGTTCATATTATGAAAATCATTTACCAAATATACTCGTTCTGTATAGCACTGCCACTGTTTGTAGTGGCAACAATTGTGACTGCTACCATTGTGGTCATCGCATCAATGCTCGGTGACTCCACGTATATCGGCTACTATGCACCGAAACTGTGGTCACGCATCACGTGCCGGCTGTTTCTCATACGCATAAAGACTGAAGGCAAAGAGCTTATCGACCCCAAGCAGTCATACGTGTTCCTTGCCAACCACCAGGGATATTTCGACATATTTCTGATATACGGTTATCTCGGACACAACTTCAAATGGATGATGAAGGAATATCTGCGCAAAATACCGTTCGTAGGATATGCATGCGCCAAATCAAAGCACATATATGTAGGTGACAGTCTCTCCTCTATACAGCACACGGTCATTCAGGCAAGGGAGACACTGCGAGGAGGCATGTCGATGGTTATTTTTCCGGAAGGAACACGGACTTACACTGGAGAAATGGGAGCTTTCAAAAGAGGTGCCTTCATGCTTGCAAACGAGATAGGACTGCCGATTGTGCCGTTGACCATCAACGGTTCGTTCGACATATTCTCCCGAAAGGCCAAATCCGTATCTCCCGGAACGCTTCATCTGAAAATACACAGGCCACTCACGGCTGAAGACCGTAAGGGCAAACCGACAAAAGTATTCATGCAGGAAGTATTTGACATCATGAATGCCGACATTGAAGAAAAGTACAGAAAGAACTGAATAACGGAGAAAAGCAGTCTTCATTTTTATACATTGACAATGTACAGCGTCTGAAAACTATTTGTACACCTACAAAAGCGGTTTATACCCACAAGCGGTGCTCCTCGTTTCGTCATTGTGTCACCCTGCATAAATCCAACGGATGTATATATCTCCTGACTTCGTCATCGTGTCACCCGAACATTCTCATCGAAGATTCTCACACTATCTTTGATGTCTTTTCATGGCCCAGACGTCCTTGTCAATCAGTTTGGTTATCCCATCTTTACATCATCTATTTGTCATAAATTACACGTTTTTTCTGACAATCTGAAATGTTAAAATCAAGTCTTCGCAGAATCGCATAAAATCGGCCGAACCTTACCGAAGTTCCATTTGTGCGATTCCAAGGTCGTTTTCAAGCCTTGAACTCCAAATGTAAAAATAATACAAATTGTGTGCTTAAAAGATACATTTATTCACATTCGCGCGTGTATCGTCTGAAAAAAGAGTACGCTGGAAATAAAATTCGTTCACCTTGAAAATGGTTTTAAAGTGCCTTGTAAAAAAACTTTCAAGGTGAACGAAATTTATTTTCAAGGTGAACGAGTTTGAGA
>CAZKOB010000041.1:0-24216 GCA_964554265.1 uncultured Bacteroides sp.
GATTGGTCGAAGACTGGGTAACTCGCGATTTGGGTAACGCATGACGAAAACAGGAGTTCATTACCGATGCGGACATTCATCGGAAGGGACAAAGGTTATCCGGTCTTTGATTGAATCAGGCTTACAGTCTCATTTCTCCAGTTGACATTTCCTGCAGTCAACGATATGGTAAATTCAAAAGCACGTTTCAAAAGGAAACAGAAATCTCTTCCGCGCTTCTGCTTTTCTCCATCATTGAAGAACGCCGACACACTTGATTCAGAAAAAAAATAGCGCAAACTTCCAAATTTATAGGTAGCATCGTTTTTAAGGTCATTTTCAATATCCTCTTTAAGGACTCTCATCAACAGATAAGCGGCTTTACTGTCATGTACATTGGCTATGGTAACCGTTATGGCAATGAGAAAAACCATTCTTATCTACTATATGACATGACGCTTTATGCATTTTACCTTTTTGTTTCCATCAACGCCGTTCAAGGAAGCATTGTTTCCCCATTTGACACTTTGACTGTACATGATGCCTGCACTTGGTTCCATATTTTGACCTCGTTTCACACGTACATATCCACGTAATTTCTCCAATAGCAAGTCAAAGTCTGACAAGGACGCCCATTTACGATAGTAGTAATAAACCAACTGCCACTTAGGAAAGTGAAGAGGAAGCATACGCCATTGACAACCGGTCTTCACTAAATAAAAAATGGCATTCCATATCATTCGTAAATCATTTTACCGGAGTTGTCAGCCCATTGAGCAATGATTTTGTCTCCATCTGAGAAACTCGTGGGCACAGTCCATTTGTAAGTGGGGGAGGTTTTTGTGACAGTCTCCTTGCAGCCATCAGGCATCGTGAAGCAGATATTCGATGTCGCAGCATTTTCATCGAAGGAGGCTGTTATAGCTATCTCGTTACTAACCATTACAGGCAGTTCATTGCTACAGCATGAGCCTGTAAAAACTTGAGATTCTCCATTCACTATCATAGTCACTGTATAAGTAAGATTGACTACGACCTTATTATCAGAGGCGGTTAATGCTTTTTCGCCAGAAGCACTGTTGTTTGTTGCCTTGAACGATGGCGCTGTATACACAGCAACTTCGGGTTCATCATTATCGCAACTCTGAAGGAAGAGTCCAACGATAGCGCCCAACGCTATCATCATCGCGGTTAGTTTGAATTTCTGTATCATAGATAAAGAGCCGAATGGGGGACTCGAACCCCCGACCTATTCATTACGAATGAATTGCTCTACCAACTGAGCCAATTCGGCAATAATGTGTGTACAGCATATCACTGATGCAGCAGCTCTGTTTTTGACGGTGCAAAGGTAATGTTTTTGTTTATATATTGCAATCATTACACAAATGTTTTTTAATTTTGCACTAAACTTTTACGTATTATGGCGCAGAAAAAACAATATAAAAAGAGAAAATCGAGTAAAAAGCCTGTACATTATTTGTATGTGTCGCTTTTTCTGGTAGCTGTATTATTTTGTTGGAGTAATATTTGGAGTTTCTTTGAACAGAAGATTGCTTGTGTGGATTCTGTTGTAGAATCAGAAGTGGGAGAGGATGTCGCAAAAGAGAACAAAGAGGGGGATTGTAAGTCTGTACAGGAAGGCAAGGGGCTTGAAATACCTGCAAAACTTGAAGACAGGCCGGAAGTGATACTTTATCGTAAAAGCTATACGGCTTCATATAATGTGGAGACATTGTGCCCGAATTATGTGGCATGGCATCTTACGGATGAACGGATTTCCGGTGGTGCTGTGCGAGACAATAAATTTCGTGGAGACGAGAGTATTCCTGAACAATACAGGGTGGAAACCTCGGATTATTCGCGTTCGGGATATGACAGAGGACACATGTGTCCGGCCGGTGACTGTAAGAATAGTGAAGAATTTATGGCGGAATCTTTTTTGATGACCAATATGTGTCCTCAGGGACATAATCTTAATGCTGGTGATTGGAAGGAGCTTGAAGAACAGTGCAGAGAGTGGGCGAGTGCTTACGGAGAAGTGTTCATTGCTTGCGGACCTGTTTTTGATTCTGAAAGACCGAAGAAAATAGGTCGGAGAAAAGAATATAGAATCAGTGTGCCGGACCGTTTCTTCAAAGTCGTCCTGATGATGGGACGTATTCCAAAGGCAATAGGTTTTATTTATCCCAACGATGATACCAATCTTGACATACGCGATTATGCCGTATCTGTAGATGAGGTGGAGCGGATTACAGGAATTGATTTTTATCCGTCTTTGCCTGACGACATTGAAGACAAGGTAGAGGCGGAGTGCAATCCGGGGGCTTGGGGCATATAATATGTTGGCCGGATTTGTTTGATTGTACAATATAATGAAATATGAAGAAGTATATAAAAGAACTGAAAGTGGCGGAGGTGGAATATCCTCACGACCGTTATGTGCTGTTGAAATTGACTGACAGCGAACAACTTCCGGATATGTTGCCGGGACAGTTTGTTGAAATAAAGGTTGAAGGCAGCACATCAACATTTTTGCGTCGTCCTATTTCTATAAACTATGTAGACAGGGAGAAAAATCAGATGTGGTTGCTTGTGCAGATTGTAGGAAAAGGAACCAAGACGCTTTCACTTTTGCGTAAAGGCGATACTGTAGATGTCGTTTTTCCGCTTGGGAACGGATTCACTCCTGCCAGACATGAAGGAGAAAAAGTGCTGTTGGTTGGTGGTGGTGTAGGTGTTGCACCTTTGCTCATGTATGGCAAGGAACTGAAAGAGCATGGGGCAAAACCTGTATTTCTGCTTGGTGCACGTTCTAAATCGGATTTGTTGGAACTTGATTTGTTTCGTCAGATAGGCGATGTTTATATTACAACAGAAGACGCTTCAGAAGGAGAGAAGGGTTTTGTTACCCAGCATTCAGTCTTGCAGCGTGAGCAGTTTGACCGTATATCCACATGCGGTCCGAAGCCTATGATGATGGCTGTGGCGAGGTTTGCAAAGTCGAAAGGTATTCCTTGTGAAGCTTCGCTTGAAAATATGATGGCTTGTGGGCTTGGCGCGTGCCTGTGCTGTGTGGAAAAGACGGTGAAGGGAAATGTGTGTGTGTGTAAGGAAGGACCGGTATTTAATATAGAAGAATTGACATGGCAAATTTGAAGACAACAATTGCCGGACTTGAAATGAAGAATCCGGTTATGACTGCTTCCGGTACATTCGGATATGGGGTTGAATTTGCAGACTTCATAAACCTTGAAGATATTGGAGGTATTATAGTGAAAGGAACTACGCTGAATCCGCGTGAGGGAAATGATTATCCTCGGATGGCTGAGACAGCAAGTGGTATGCTTAACTGTGTGGGGTTGCAGAATAAAGGTGTGGATTATTTTTGTGAGTCTATTTATCCGCAGATAAAGAATATCAATACCAATATGATAGTGAATGTGTCGGGAAGTTGTCCTGAGGATTATGCAGAGTGTGCTGCCCGGATAAACAAACTCGATAATATTCCTGCTATAGAATTGAATATCAGTTGTCCGAATGTGAAACAAGGAGGTATGGCATTTGGTGTTACATGCGAGGGGGCGCAGAGCGTAGTGCGCGCTGTCAGGAAAGTGTATGGGAAAACTCTTATTGTGAAACTTTCTCCTAATGTGACAAGCATTGCTGATATTGCACGTAGTGTTGAAGATGCCGGTGCGGATGCCGTTTCGTTGATCAATACTCTCATGGGTATGTCGATAGATATAGAGAAGCGCCGTCCTCGTCTTTCCATTTCGACGGGAGGGCTTAGTGGTCCTGCCATAAAACCTGTGGCTCTGCGTTGTGTATGGCAGGTTGCCAAGACTGTAAAAATCCCGGTTGTCGGTTTGGGAGGAATAATGAATGAATGCGACGCTATCGAGTTCATGCTTGCTGGAGCTTCTGCCGTTGAGATTGGAACAGCGAACTTCATCGATCCTGCTATAAGTGTAAAGGTTGCGAAAGGGATAAACCATTGGCTTGACAGCCATGGGTGTAAATCTGTGACGGAAATTATAGGACAGTTGGAGTGCTGATATTTGTTTTGTGTAGCAGTCCGGACTTTAGATATTGAAATTCTGAGTTGTCTTGATGATGATTCAGAATTTTTTTTGATTTGTGCGTAGTGTCATTTTTAGCGCTTTGAAGGCGAAATGCTGACATCTTAAGCGCGTAATTGCTGTGATGGCTTACTTTTTGTTTTTATTTCCTGCGTTTGTTGTTCTTCTTAATTATTTGTCCTATCTTTGCATAGATAAATCTTAAAAGTGCGAAAAGAATGAGCAAATTGATAAAACCTGTGGGGTATCAGCAGTTGCTTGACCCTATACAGACAGAACAGGGAATAAAGCAGATAAAGGACTTTTTTCAGGCGAATCTTTCAACGGCTCTGCGGCTGAGACGAGTGACAGCGCCTCTTTTTGTCAGACGTGGCCTGGGTATAAACGACGACTTGAATGGTGTTGAGCGCCCTGTTTCATTTCCTATCAAAGACATGGACGACAAAGTTGCCGAAGTAGTGCATTCACTTGCGAAATGGAAGCGAATGATGCTTGCGGAATATAATATACAGCCCGGATACGGACTTTATACAGATATGAATGCTATACGTGGAGATGAAGAACTCGACAATCTCCATTCCCTGTATGTGGATCAGTGGGATTGGGAGCGAACCATTGTCGAAGAAAACCGGAATGTGGCGTTTCTGAAAAAGATTGTGAAAAGTATCTATGCCGCCATACGGAGAACCGAATATCTAGTTTGTGAAACATATCCGCAGATAAAGCCTTTCCTTCCGGAGGAGATATATTTCATACATAGCGAAGAACTTTTGCAGCGTTATCCATCTCTTACTCCAAAGCAGCGTGAAGATGCTATATGTAAGAAGTATGGTGCTGTATTCATTATAGGTATAGGCGGAAAGTTGAGTGATGGTAAAGAGCATGATTTGCGTGCTCCGGATTATGATGATTGGACTACGGATAACGAAGAGGGATATAAAGGCTTGAATGGAGACATTATGATATGGTATCCCGTTCTTGAGCGTGGTTTTGAACTTTCTTCGATGGGTGTCAGAGTAGATAAGGAAGCACTTCTTTATCAACTTGAGCTTACAGGCAAGGAGGATAGGAGAGAACTTTATTTCCACAAACGTCTGCTTTCCGGTGAATTGCCTTTGAGTATTGGGGGTGGAATAGGGCAGAGCCGTCTATGTATGGTCTTGTTGCATAAAGCCCATATCGGTGAGATTCAGGCAAGTATATGGCCGGACGATATGCGCATGGAATGTGCCAGATGTGGAATGCCTCTCATCTGATGATGTTTCCTCTATCTTGAAAGTATGGGCAATTGGCTTTATGTGAGCCTGTTGCCCTTTATTGGATATAATTTAATATGTGAATGAAGTTTTTATGAGAAGGAAAAAAATATTTGCATTGTGTGGCGCCCTTGTCGCTGTTGTAATTCTTTTGGCTTTGTATTTTGGGTATTCGCTGTTAGGACATCAATTTAGAAATAAAGAAACTGTATATGTGTTGATAGATACTGATGACGACATTGATTCCGTGCGTTCCAAACTGATGCGTGAAGCGTCTCCCTCTTCTATGATTGCATTCGATGTCATGTCTACGCTGTATAAGTTGGATGAGAACGTCAGGACCGGTCGATATGCTGTTATGCCCGATGCTTCTATGCTCGATATAGTCAGAAACATGCACAACCACCATCAGTCACCTGTCATGTTGGTTGTTCCTTCTGTTCGCACAGTGGAAGACCTTGCCGGACGGCTTGGAAACAAACTGATGATTGATTCCACAGCAATTGTTTCCGCTTTGAAAGATTCCGCTGTCTGCCGTTCTCTTGGATACACTACAGCTACTATCCCTGCCCTGTTCATCCCGAATACGTATGAAGTGTGGTGGGATATGTCTGTCTCCGATTTCCTTTCTCGTATGGAAAGGGAAAATTCTGCATTTTGGAATGCCGGACGTATGGAGAAAGCGGAACAGTTGGGGATGAGCAAGACAGAAGTGGTGACACTTGCCAGTATTGTAGATGAAGAGACTGCCAACAATGGTGAGAAGCCTTGCATTGCCGGTTTGTATATCAACCGTCTGAAAGTCAATATGCCGTTACAGAGCGATCCTACGGTGAAGTTCGCACTTGGCAATTTTGCTCTTCGTCGCATTCTCAACGTGCATCTTAATGTTGAATCTCCATACAACACTTATCGTGTGGCAGGACTTCCTCCCGGACCTATACGTATTCCTTCTATTGCGGGTATTGATGCTGTTTTGAATTGTGAGCATCACAATTACCTGTATATGTGCGCTAAGGAGGACTTCTCCGGAACACATAATTTTGCTGTAAGCTACGACCAGCATTTATCAAATGCACGCAGGTATACGGCTGCACTCAATGCTCGCGGAATCAAATAGCTACGTGAGTTCGGGATAATTTTAGAACAGAATTAGTTGTAAATCCTCCGGCTTGTTCTCAGACTCCTCCCCCCCTAAGTTAGGGGCAATTGCGGAATAGAAGCAATTGGGGAACCCTGCGACGGAGGAGTCTGTGAATACACCGGATTTAAATCACAAGCTGAATCTGTGAACACAACAGCAAAAGCAGTTGATTTTTACTGATGAATATGCTGTCTTTCTTAATGGGATTTCTTCTTTCTTTTTGACACTAAGTCCACCCATATTGAATGGAACTTTATTAACATAATTAAGATTCGTTTACGCTTTCCCGATTGTCAATTTTTTTTGAAGATTTATCGATAAGCAGTTGATAATCAATAAAATGCTATTTCAACAAAAGAATGCTGTTTTAGGTACAAGAAGTACAGGAAAGAATAAAAATAGGATATATTGATAATCAGTGACTTATAAAATTTCTTGTCCAAGATTCCTGTTTTCCATCACCGGAATCCGTCTTTGTTTTTCGTGGCATTGAAAAATCCGATTTTATTTTTTTAAGAATCTAATTGGGGCAATATCCAATTTCAGCCCGAAAAACGGACTTTTTCAAACTCGTTCACCTTGAAAATAAATTTCGTTCACCTTGAAAATGTTTTTAAAGCGCCTTTTAAATAAATTTTGTTCACCTTGAAAATTTATTTCCAGCGTACTCTTTTTTCAGATGAGGCATGCGCAAATGTGAATAAAATTATCTTTTCGGAATGTAAATTATATTATTTTTACATTTTGGAATCAAGGCCTGAAAACGGCCTCAGAATCGCGCAAATGGAACTTCAGCCGGGTTCGGCCGAATTTACGCAATTCTGCGGAGCTTGAATTTTAACATTTCGGATTGTCAAGAAAAACCTGTGATTTATGACAAGAAGATGTGATGATAGCTTTTTTTGTGACACGATGACAAAGGAAGGATACGCAAAAAACTTGCAAGATTACCAACTTTATAGGATTTTCTTAAACCAAACTCGCATGTGTCGTATGGTAATAATGTGATAGGTTGTTTCTGAAAGTTTTATGTATGAAATCCTCTTCTCTCGCAGAATAATTATTATATTTGTCGCGTAAAACAAAAAAAATAGAATACTGTTATGATTGTATATCCGAACGCAAAAATAAATATAGGTCTTAATGTTGTAGAGCGTCGTCCAGATGGTTACCATAATCTTGAAACGGTGTTTTATCCGATAAATCTGCAAGATGCGATAGAGATAAAAAATATCGAGGGTGCAGAGCCTGAATGTGGGTATCAGCTTAAAGTCTCAGGAACTATTCTCGATGGAACTCCTGATGATAATCTTGTAGTAAGGGCATACAAACTCTTGAAAAAAGAGTTTGGTCTTCCTCCGGTGAGCATTTTTGTTTACAAACATATACCTACAGGAGCCGGTTTGGGTGGAGGGTCTTCTGATGCAGCCTTTACGATAAAGATGCTGAATGAGCGTTTCAACTTGGGTTTGGGTGTGGAGCAGATGGAGGTTTATTGCGCACAGCTTGGCGCAGACTGCGCTTTCTTCATAAAAAACAAACCAGTGTTTGCTACCGGTATTGGTAATGTGTTTCACGATTTGTCGTTTTCATTGTCAGGAAAAAGTCTTTTGCTTGTAAAGCCGGACATTTTTGTTTCTACGCGTGATGCATATGCTTCTGTAGTGCCTCACCGTCCGGAATTTTCGCTTCCGGAACTGTTGGCAAATCCTGTGGATACATGGAAAGATTTGGTTGTGAATGATTTTGAGAAAAGCGTGTTCCCAAAATATCCGGAGATTGCAGCTATCAAGGATAAACTTTATGATATGGGGGCTTTGTATGCTTCTATGTCAGGAAGTGGAAGCTCGGTCTATGGAATATTTGACAAGCCTGTTGATTTTGCGGATGAAGTATTTTCCGGATATTTTTGCCGGCAACGAGATTTATGATATTAGAGTAATATGTATGTTAGATTTCTTGACCTGCAGAAAGTCAATGATTCATTTGGAAGTGAACTTAGGGACGCTGCTGTTAGGGTAATAAACTCCGGTTGGTATCTTCATGGGTATGAAACCGATGCTTTTGAACATGAATTTGCTGAATATATAGGAGTCGGACATTGTGTTGGCGTAGGAAATGGACTTGATGCTTTGACTCTTGTACTTGCGGCATGGAAACTGATGTATGGTTGGGATGATGGGGATGAAGTGGTTGTTCCTGCAAATACATTTATTGCTACTGTGCTTGCTGTATCGAGGGTAGGACTGAAACCTGTGTTTTGTGAACCTAATATAAGCGATGCTCTTATTGATGCAAGTTTGATTGAACGAGTGGTGACAGATCGTACTCGTTGCATAATCCCTGTCCATCTCTATGGACAGGTTTGTGATATGGGAGCGATAATATCTGTTGCACATTCCAAAGGGCTGAAAGTGTTGGAAGATGCATGTCAGGCACATGGTGCGGTATATCCTGTTGCCGGGCATCTTGGGGAAACTGTATTAAAGCATGCCGGAAGTCTTGGCGATGCGGCTGCTTTTAGCTTCTATCCGGGGAAGAACTTGGGGTGTCTTGGTGACGGAGGATGTGTGACAACAGACGACGAGGAGCTTGTGGAGGTTGTCAGGAGTTTTGCAAACTATGGCCAGAAAAAAAAATATGTACATTGTTTGAAAGGTTTGAACAGCCGTCTTGATGAGATTCAGGCTGCTATGTTACGAGTGAAGCTTCGCCGTCTGGATACAGACAATAACAGAAGAAAGGAAATAGCATATCGGTATTCTGAGGAATTGTGTGGAATAGACAATATATCAGGCAGAAGTCTGGTTGTTCCTGAACTTGCCGGCCGTGAGATGGTTAATCATGTTTTTCATATCTATGCTGTACGTTCGTCGGATAGGGATTTTTTGCAGAATGAGCTTACCGGTAGAGGAATACAGACATTGATTCATTACCCTGTTTCTCCATATAGACAACAGGCATATTCTGAATATTCGGCATTGACTTTTTCTGTGTCTGAACAATGGGCAAATGAGGAATTGAGTCTTCCTGTCAGTCCGGTTTTGATGGATGAGGAAGTTGAGTATGTCATAGCTAATATAAAGAAAATAATGTGTAGGTGACAGGTCGGGTTCTGTAGGAATAAGAATGGTTAAAGTTTAAGTTGTCAAAAAAATGTTCTTTTTGTAAAGTGAGACTTTTTGCATGGGCTGTTCGGGATTGCTGAATCCCCAAATTCTCATGTTTAGAGTGGCTTTATTTTATATCTGGCCACCATCTGTTTCCAACCGGAAAAATCCGTTGCCCCCTTGTTTCGCCATCCATACCCGTTTGTCGCATTTTCGGGTATGGTTACGAACAAGTAACGTAACGGTGTCAGGGTTTGGCTTCGGCAGGGATTGCAATGGTTTCACGAATTATCCCTACTCCAACTGAAACCCTTGTAACTCAATTCTATCACTATATCTTTCCGCATTTCACTTTTTATTAGTACCTTTGTTAAGAAAAATAAAACTTCAGAGAAATGATACATGAGTTTCAAATACGATTATTGCCTGAACAAGCCGTAAACGAACAGGAGATAAAGAGGTTCGTAGCGGCAGAAAAAGGCATGGACTCACGGACGATAAAGCATGTACGTGTATTGAAAAGAAGCATAGATGCAAGACAGCGGACAATTTATGTCAATATGAAAGTCCGGGTATATGTAAACGAAGAGCCGGATGATGATGCCTTTGTACATACCGAGTATAGGAACGTGGAAGGGAATCCGAAAGCAATCGTTGTTGGTGCCGGTCCGGGAGGGCTGTTCGCCGCTCTCAGATTGATAGAGCTTGGGGTATGTCCTGTTGTCATTGAACGAGGCAAGGACGTGCATAGCCGCAGAATAGATATAGCACGCATATCAAAAGAACACAAAGTCGATCCGGAATCAAATTACAGTTTTGGAGAAGGCGGTGCCGGCGCATTCTCGGATGGGAAGCTTTATACAAGAAGCAAGAAGCGCGGAAATGTGGAAAAGATTCTCAATGTCTTCTGCCAGCATGGTGCATCGACTTCTATTCTGAGTGATGCTCATCCTCATATCGGAACAGACAAACTTCCTCGTGTAATAGAGAACATGAGAAAAACCATTATTGCTTGTGGAGGCGAGGTGCATTTCCAAACCAAGATGACAGGATTGTTGATTTCCGGAAATAAGGTCGAAGGTGTGGAAGCAGAACGCTTGGCAGATAATGGAGCGGTGTATTCGGGCCAATCGACGGTAAGATTTTACGGTCCGGTGATTCTTGCAACCGGGCATTCTGCACGTGATGTGTATTCTTGGCTGTATCAAGAAGGTATTGAAATCGAGGCAAAAGATATTGCTGTCGGTGTACGTCTTGAACATCCTTCGGATTTGATAGACAAAATCCAGTATCATAACTCTAAAGGACGTGGCAATTATCTTCCGGCAGCGGAATATTCGTTCGTCACACAAGTGGAAGGAAGAGGTGTGTATTCTTTTTGTATGTGTCCGGGAGGAACCGTAGTTCCGGCTGCAAGCGGTCCCCGGCAGATTGTCGTAAACGGAATGTCTTCATCTTTACGCAACTCGCCGTGGAGCAATAGTGGCATGGTTGTTGAACTGCATGTGGACGACCTTGCAGATGAAAACATGGATTTCGGAGAGGAGAAATTTGAAGAGATGAAGAACCTGATATGTGGAAATGGCATAGGGGAGGACTGCGCTTGCCGGCATTCTGACAATGGGCATGCTACAGATTTTTGCAAGCATCCTCTTGCTATGATGTACTTTCAGCAATGGCTTGAACATACGGCATGGATTCAAGGCAATCGCAGACAAACGGCGCCAGCCCAACGCATGAGCGATTTTGTAAACAAGCGTCTGTCATACGAACTTCCTGAAACATCGTATACTCCGGGGCTTATTTCTACTCCGCTCCATTTCTGGATTCCTCCTTTTATAACATCGCGTTTGAAACAGGGTTTTCTTAATTTCGGAAAGTCGTCACACGGTTTTCTTACCAATGAGGCTGTGATGATAGGAGTGGAAACACGCACAAGCGCGCCTGTGCGCATCGTGCGCGACCGGGAAACTCTGCAACATGTACGCTTGTGTGGACTTTTCCCATGTGGGGAGGGCGCCGGATATGCCGGCGGTATTGTATCCGCAGGAATAGACGGCGAACGTTGTGCTGAGATGCTTGCCCAATACATAAACCAGTAAGGCAGTCCGGGGTGTTTTCTCTCTTGTCGCAAACCGAACAGGGGCATGACAAATTCCTTGCGTCTTGCGTATGTCTGGCTGGCAGCGACAGGAGCGAAAACACTCCGGACGGTGTGGCTTTCCAAGATGGAAGTTTCTTATTGATATTTTTAAAACCAAATCATATTATGACAAAACAAAAATCCACATTGTGTTTGTTGCTTTGCTTTGCGGGAGTTGCAATAAACGCACAAAATTCGGCAGACGCACCGGCGAATGATGCCAACAGTCCTCTTCATCTTATGAAACCGGCATATAAGGTTTTCTATGGAGTGCCTCGGCCTGAAGAAGTCAAATCGACTTTGGACAGGGTGCGTACATATCTTGAACAGACAACATTCATGCAGGTAGAGAACAAAAACACTCATCAGCCGGTGAAAGATTTGCGTAAGATTGACAGTGAATCCCAATTGGTAAGAGGCACTTTCAGACTTACATCATACGAGTGGGGTGTGACATATAGTGCCATGATGCGTGCGGCAGAAACTACCGGTGATGACCGTTATTCTCTGTATGCGCTGGAACGAATGAAATATCTTGCCGAACTTGCTCCTTATTTCCGAAAGGTGCTGGAAAAAGGACAAGATATAGATGTGCTGATGCATCAGGTTGTCAAACCGGAGGCTCTTGACGATGCAGGCGCCATTTGTGCAGCGATGATAAAAGCTAAAATGAAAGACGGTAAACTGCCCTTAGACGAACAGATAAAAACATATTATGGCTTCGTTTCAAAAGGCCAATATCGTCTTTCGGACGGCATATTCGGCCGTTTGCGTCCGCTGAAGAATACAGTATGGCTTGACGACATGTTTATGGGGATACCGACACTGGCTTGGAAAGCTGTGGCGGACAACGATATAAGCGGAATGGATGCAGCTGCTGCACAATTCCAGTTGTTCCATGACCGTATGTGGGTTGCAGAAAAACAGCTCTATAGGCATGGTTGGGCTGAAGGTATGGAACCTCATCCTTCCTTCTTTTGGGGAAGAGCCAACGGTTGGGCGCTTCTGACTGCTTGCGAGCTTCTGGATGCTCTGCCGGAGAGCCATCCTTCCTACAGGAAGATTATGGCGCAATTTAAAGAACATCTTCAGGGCATTGTAGCGTTGCAAGGGTACGACGGAGCATGGCATCAGTTGCTCGACCGCAACGATACTTACCTTGAAACTTCGTGCACAGCTATTTATGCTTATTGTATAGCCCATGCCGTCAATAAAGGGTGGATTGATGCACAAGCATACGGTGCGGCGGCGCTGCTGGCATGGAACTATGTCGACAGTCAGATAAATGCTGAAGGTCAGGTTTGTGGCACATGTGTCGGCACAGGAATGGCATTTGATCCTGCTTTTTATGCTTATCGCCCTGTAAATAATTTCGCGGCACATGGATATGGGCCTGTGATATGGGCCGGAGCGGAGATTATAGAAATGCTCAAATCGCAGCACATCAAGCTCAATGACAGTGCTATTCATTTCTATCCACAAGATCCTCACACAGACGAACCGATATTCTATGTGGAGCCGTAGTTGTAAAAAGTAAAACGGCTTTTTGCGAGGTGGTTTTACGAAGATTCCGGGTATGTATACTCCAATTACGACCACCAATATGGTGTCCTTCAAATACAAAGCTGAAGATATTTGAGAAATCATTGTCCTACGAACCGCTGCTTGCTCATTCGGAGAATGCTGCATTGGTGGCAATATGATGCGAATTTGGTTTAAGAAAGCCTTGTAAGGAGTCGGCAATCTTGCAAGTTGTTTTTGCTGATGTATTCATGGACTCGCCTTGTAATTCTGATGGTTGCAAGCTGGTGTTTTCACAGACTCCTCCGTCGCTTCGCGCCACCTCCCCTAACTTAGGGGAGGAACTTGATTACCTTGCTCGTTGAAATGCTAATAATAAATTAATATACTGATTGCTAATATAATAGCATTTACATCTGCTGAGTAACCTGGCTCCTCCCCTAAGTTAGGGGAGGTGGCGCGACAGCGACGGAGGAGTCTGTGAATACATCTGTTTTAAATCATCAAAATTACAGGAGGAGTCTGTGAACCCATCAGTTCTAAATCACCAAAATCACAGAAGGAATCTGTGAACACTATCTATTTGTCATAAAATTCAAGCTTTTTTTGACAATTTAAACTGTTAAATTTCAAGCCTCTGAGAATCGCGTAAAATCGGCCGAACCTTACCGAAGTTCCATTTACGCGATTCTAAGGCCGTTTTCAAGCCTTAAATCTCAAATGTAAAAATAATACAATTTGCATCCCCAAAAGATACATTTATTCACATTCGCGTGTGTATCGTCTGAAAAAAGAGTACGCTGAAAATAAATTTTCAAGGTGAACAAAATTTGTTTAAAAGGCACTTTAAAAATATTTTCAAGGTGCACGAAATTTATTTTCAAGGTGCACGAGTTTGAAGAGGTCCGTTTTTCGGGCTGAAATCTAATATTGACTAATTTTGATTTCTTAAAAAGAGTAAAATCGTATTTTCAATGCCACGGAAAACAAAGATGGATTCCGGCTGCGAAAAACAGGAATCTTAGACGAGAATTTTTATAACTTGCTGATTATCAGTATATCCTATTTTTGTCTTCGCTTGTACTTCTTGTATCTAAAACCGCATAGTTCTATTAAAATAGTATTTTGCTGATTATCAATCATTTATCAATAAAACTTCAAAAAATCGGCATTTGGTCAGGCGTAAACGAATCTTAATTATGTTAATAAATCTCCGTCCGCGATGGGTGGGCTTAGTGTCAAAAAGAAAGAAGAAATGTCTCTGAGAAAGAAAGCATGTTTACTGTAAAAAAGTCGTGGAGCTTTTTTACACAGAACACTGTTATAAGAATAAAAATCACGAAAACGATTCAGAGGAAGAAATCTAAAGATTTCCATATTTCTTTGTACTTGGAACCTGTTTTCGTGATTTTTATTTACTCCTTGTCCGGAGTATGAAGAGCTGTACAAATAAGTTACTATTTTTCCACTCTTTTGAGTTTCATTATTTCAACTCCTTCATCGTCAAATAAAGTAGCCTTATTGGTGTTTATCTTGGCAGAGTTGACCGAATTTATCGCTTTGATTACAGCGTCTTCTATTTCCATGTTCGGTCCCATCATTCTGGTCAGTCCGATCTGATCAAGCGTAAGTTTCTTGCCGTCAAATTTATAACTGCCAAAGAAACGGTTAACAGATGCACAGCCGTTGATTTTCCCTTCTGAATCAAAGCTGATTGTTGCAGGATTGGCGCCTTCTTTCGTACTTACTCCGTCTGCCTTTAAGATACTCCATTCTCCTATTATGCTCGATGCATCTGTGGTCGTCTTTTCGGAAGGAGAACAACTGCATAACACCAAACCGAATGCGGCAATAGGACCTACCATAGATTTCATAGTCTTCTTTGTTTGTGAATTGTTCATAATCTGCAATTTGTCTTTTTTTGTAACTTTTTGGACTGACAAATATAGATGTTATCAACTATATATGCCTTATTTTTATTGCTAATATATAAACAAAACTCTCCAAATAATGTTTGGAGGAGATGGGTTGTATAATTGTATTCTCCAACATTGCGCCACGAAAAACACTCTATTAAATTTTTTCTATAAAAACAGAATCTTTATCTTGTCAGTGCAAAAATCCTAAGATTTTATGTACTTTTGCACTGATAATTTTGCCGGCTGTCGGCCATTTGTGCATGAAATAAGCATGAATATTAATAATAAATACCTAATATTATGATTGAAGAGATGCTGAAATACAATAAGTCTTTCGTTGAGTCGAAAGCTTATGAGAAATATGTGACAAGCAAATATCCGGACAAGAAAATTGCCATTGTTACTTGTATGGACACTCGTCTTACGGCATTGCTGCCTGCTGCCCTTGGCATAAAGAATGGAGATGTGAAAATTATCAAGAATGCAGGAGGAACCATCACTAATCCGTTCGACTCTACGGTCCGCAGCCTTCTTGTTGCAATATACGAACTTGGGGTGAATGAAGTGATGATTATCGGCCATACAGAATGTGGTGTACAGGGCATGGATTCACAGGAAATGCTGCATTTGATGCGTGCACGTGGTATTGACGAGGAACATATATCCTTGATGAAGCATTGCGGAATAAATCTCGATGAATGGCTGCATGGTTTTGAAGATACTGAGTCTGCGGTAAATGAGACTGTCGATCTCGTGAAGAATCACCCTCTTGTCCCTGAAGACGTTGTTGTAAAAGGATATATCATGGACTCCACAACAGGTGAACTTACCAGACTTTGATTTTCCTTGATACGAAAAGTATTGATGATATAATTTTCCGAACTGCACTCCCGAAGTCTTTATCGATAACTCCGGAAGTGCAGTTCGGTTGTTATATAATAAAAGTCTGTTTCTTCTGATATTTTTGTGTGATTTTTGAAGGTTTTGAAGTCTCCCATTTGTTAATGAAGGTATAAAGTAGGCCGAAAAACTCCCAAAAAGAGTAAAAATCCATCATTGTATGGTTCTCAAAAGTGCCGGAAAACAGTCCTAATTATTTGGAAAAACATGTTTTTCTTCCTAAAAAACAGAACATCTTAGACAAAAAATTGTGTTCAGAATGGCAACTAAATCGCCTATAAATGTTAAAACATATCGTTTCTTTAACATGTAGATTGTTTGCTTATATCTTATAAAAAAAACACCCATGTAGCCAAACATAAATCTTGCATTATTTGTTTGAAAAAAAAGTTTCAAAGGTTCCGTCATCAAAAAAAATGCGGACCTCAACAATCTTTCGTTGTGTTTTCTGCATAGTGACGATTGTTTCGTGTATAATGTCGGAGACACTTGGCTGAGGTATCTTGTTCTGCATATCTTGCCGTCCTCCGTCATTGGCATTGCCAAAATTGAAAACTTGAGTTCCCTGCCTATAACCGGAAGGTGCAGGAGGTGCGTCAATACCTTCCTTAGGATATGCAGCCGTGTTAGCAGCATAAGCTACACCTGAGTTTAAGGTTTGCATCTGTTCTCTGTTCTCTCCATTTGAGTTTGGAGCAGAATCTTGTTCGGAAGGAGAGGAGGCACTGTTGTTATGAGCGGCATACATCTCTCCAATTCCCATGAATACCCATTCAGGATTAAGGTCAGGAAAAGCCGCAACAATATGGCGAAGTATAGGAAGAGTCGGTTTGGTACGTCCGCTAATGATGTGTGACAATGATGCCGGAGCAATATTTGTTTTTGCACAGAAGATAACATTTGACAAGTTCTTCTCCTGCATAATAAATTCGATTCTCTCTTTGTCATCCATTTTTAGTTGCAAATTTGAGTTTCAAGAAAAAAGGGGTGGGGCGCTTCTGAAAGTAGTACTTGGAAGATCCTTTTTCTACCTTTTTCAAAGATTTTACAAAAATACGAGTAAAAATTGAATCAGACAAATAAACATATAATATTTTCATATTGTAAAGCGTGATTTAATTTTATATCTATAATATTGAAATTTATATTCGTACACTCTTTGTTTATTCTTTTATATTCTTTTCTTTGTACCGTAAATAACAGACTTAATTTATTAATTCTCAAAAAGTAAGCAAATAATTAGTATTTAATATATTATTTATTTAACATTCAAAGTTACACATGCATAAAAATGGAACAAATATCCCGTTTTATCAATATTTATTCAACATAAAGATGAATAAAACTTATTAATACTTTATATTTCAAATACTTAAGATGTAAATAAATCATATGAATATTAATTCTTTCTACATAATTAAATAAATACAATTGTAATACATATACAAATCTTTTTTATCTGTATATTTTTATATTTGCAATTTATTTTGTGTAAAAAACTAAAATATCTAATCTTTGTAAAGTGTTTTACATTTATAAAATACATATCTGTAAAACAAAAACTTTACAAATACACATAAAAGTACTTGCGTATTGGCTTGTGTATTGGGTAAAATCTGCGAGAATTCAATAAACGAAAATAAAAAGGATGTTTTTCATTCTATCAGGCTTCTCAAAAGGATAAAATCAATATAATCTACTGAGAATCATAGATAAAGCATCAATTTTTTTGTACGAAATTAAGTAACAAATAGAATTGTAAAGCTGTTTTTTCAACAAAACAATATGTGTCTGGACTTTTATTCTATAAGGTGATCTTGCTAAATTTCCGGACATTAATGTAAACGGCAACCTTTGATGCCCCATCATACAAGGCTGAAAATGCCGTTTACATTTTTTTTCTGAATAAAAAATTCAAACAAAAAACAGATAAAAAATCAAGCAAGGATAAAATTGTACATTCAGTGCATGATAAAAAACATGAGTTCGCGCATCAAATCTCCGTCTGTGAGATTCCCTTTTCCCACTCCTTTCATCTTTGCATCTGTTTCCCTGATTTTGCCAATAATCAACATTGTCTTCATGGCTGTGTAGTTTCTCATGGCAGCGGTATAGTCTCGCAACTGCCATGAATTTCGGAAATCAAGATATTCGCATATCCCTTGTTCGGTTTTCACCGGAGAGTAGAAAGCAAGCATCATATTGGAGAAAAAGTTGAACAGCATGGCAAGAGTGACAACCGGAGGGTTCATCTTTGCGTTTTGTTCAAAATAGTTTATAATCCGGTTGGCCTTGAAGACATCCTTATTTATTATAGCGTTGCGAAGCTCAAGATTATTAAACTCTTTACTTATTCCAATATTCTTTTCTATAAGTTCAGGTGTGATTCTGTTGAATCCGGAGGGCAATGTGATGATGAGTTTGTCAAGTTCCCCGGCCATACGATTGAGATCGGAACCTATCGCTTCAACGAGCATAAGCACCGAACGGTCGTCTATGCCTACATTCTTCCGTTTAAGATATTCCACAACAAAAGCAGGCAGTTGCCCCTCTTTCAGTTTGCGGCTTTCATACACTATTCCAACTTTCTCGATGGTTGCCACGATTTTCTTTCTTCTGTCTACTGTGCCGTTCTTGTAGCAAATGACAAGGATGGTCGTATTCAAGGGATTTTGGGCATAAAAGACGAGGTCATCCAGTTTTAACAGATTCTGTGCCTCTTTAACAATTACGATTTGGCATTTTGCCATCATCGGATAGCGCTTTGCTGAATTTATGATATCTGCCACATTTGTATCACGTGTACAGTATATCACCTGCAAATTAAATCCCTTCTCATCTTCTGTCAGCACGTTGTCCGCTATGTATTCCGAGATGCGATCTATGTAGTAGGATTCATCACCCATGAGCAGGTATATCGGTGAATATTCCTTCTGTTTTATTGCGCTTATTATGTCTCTGTGCGTAATTGCAGCCACCACTTTTTTTGCCATACAAATAATATTTAGATTCGTATATTTTCCGTACTTTTGCATTATAAATCTATGTGCAAACTTACGGAAAAAAGGCGAGACTATAAAGAAAAAGGAATAATCATATAAATCAGCATCCAAATCATCAGAATGAAAACGACAGACATTCCTTGCCTGAATCTTCCCCCATATCAGGCAAAGATAAAGGTTGCAGGTGGCAAATCAAAGATATTCGACATCTTGCGCAGAAGGTTCGTGGCTCTCACACCGGAGGAATGGGTCAGGCAGAATTTCATCAATTTCCTGATAAACCATAAGGGCTATTCATCTACATTGATGAACAATGAAGTTATGCTTACTCTCAACAACATGACGAGAAGGTGCGATTCTGTTCTCTACGACTATAAGATGTCCCCCAGAATGATTATGGAATACAAAGCGTCGCATATAGAAATCACCCAAAAAGTGTTCGACCAAATATGCAGATACAATATGGTTTTGCATGTCGAATATCTCATTGTAAGCAATGGACTGGACCACTATTGCTGCAAGATGGATTATGACACACAGACCTACGTCTTTCTTGAAGACATTCCTTCATACGAAGAGCTTTAGCTTTCCTGCCGTTTTCATTTGTGCCATTTTCCTGTCTTGTTTTTCCGCACTTTCTCTATCCTTTATTTCCTTTTCCTGAGATTATTTGGCGATTTTATGCTGATGTGCTCACAGACCCATCAAAACCATGAGGGGAGTCTGTGAAGACAACATCAAAATGACCTTTATTATATAGGAAACTGTTTTATACCCCATATCAGATGCATCCGTACAAAATGCTATGTTTTTAGAGTGACTGCACCGAAAACATGAAACAATCCTTCTGAAAAGTCAAATTCACCGCACTTTTTTCTTAAATCTGCACTGCAGATTGTAAAATCAACAGTGCAGATTGTACAATCAGCAGTGCAGTTTTTATAATCGGCAGTGCAGATTATAAAAAATAGTGCGGTGAAAACAACTTTTCAGCGAAGCAAAATTAAATCTACACAGGCCATAATACGATGATTTTCAATATTCTACAGAAAAACGAATCAGTTTGTGCGGAAATCAAAACTCCGTTCAAATCAAAATAATGGATTTCAGGTGCGGTGAAATGACAAAACAAGTCTGGCAGAAGAGCCTACGATACATCAGTTTAAAACCACCCAAACCACTGGATTAATCTGTAACATAATCAGGTCAGAATCACTAAAATCGGGGAGATGCAATGTTGAAGTTGTACATTGGCACAAAAGTTTTGTAAATAATATAAATCCGTTTTGAATTTTTATTGCTACTTTTGCATCAAACAGAATGAACGGTAAACAGCATTCACGACACAAATAAATATGCCGTTTTGCCGTTCCGGATTCCGCTTTCCCTTCAACAGCCTTTTTCAAAGCCGGTTGTGAAAATCTTTAAAGAAATACACAAAAGCATCATTTAATACAGATGGACACACAAAACTTTATCAGCAACTTTCAGGAAGCATTTGGCGAAGCAGAACTTCCGATAATGTTCGGCTATTCCAACGAAGCAAAGGGCAACATAGCAAAGACCCAAGGCTGTCTGTTTAAAGCTTTCAAAGATATAAGAAACGGCACTCCTGTCAGTCTCAGTGCACAGACACTCGGATGCGGAGGTGGCAAATTCTATTCCGGATTTACTCCCATGCCGGAGTATGTTCCGGTTTTCGTGTCGGAAAAAGAGCACTATAAACAGTCTCCGGAAATGGTCCGCGACTATGTGGCACGATTGGGTGTGGAACGGACAGATAAGGAATATATGTGGTTTGCAAGAATCGATAAGGCCGAAACCATAAGTGAAGAAGAAACGGAAGGCATCATTTTCCTTGCCGTGCCGGATGTGCTTTCAGGACTTTTGACATGGGCCTTCTTCGACAACAATTCTCCGGAAACAGTTTCTTTGCCATTCGGTTCCGGATGCAGTTCGGTAATCACTCAGACCGTAAACGAGAACCGCCGGAACGGGAGACGCACGTTCCTCGGCTTCTTCGACCCTTCCGTCCGCCCTTATTTTGAAGAGAACATTTTGGCCTTCGCCATGCCTATGTCCCGATTCAAGGAGATGTGTGGAACCATGCGTGACAGTTGTCTGTTCGACACACATGCTTGGAAAAAACTGAGAGAAAGAATAGTGTCGTCGCAAAGATAATCATCCGTTTCAGATGTCAGAAAGGAGGCATTTCAAGAAAAAATCAAAATCCTTGCTTCAACACTTCAAGTTTTATCTATACCTATAATTTATGAAAGACATCATAGACTTTCTTCATGAGTTGCAACGAAACAACAATCGCGAATGGTTCAACAGCCACAAGTCTGAATATATATCCTTGCAGGGGAGATTCAATGCTTTCGTGGAAGAACTCATACACGAAGTTGCATTGTTTGAGCCTGACCTCACCGGACTGACAGTGAAGGACTGTACATACAGAATATATCGCGACATGCGTTTCTCAACGGACAAAAGTCCTTACAAGACGCACATGGGAGCATACATATGCCGGGGAGGGAAAAAATCCGGATATTCCGGATACTACTTTCAGATATCCGCCGGAAAGGACAGAAATGCCACCACAGATTTTCCTGTCATGGCATGTGATGATGATACCGACTCATGGACAGACAAACACTTTCTTGCGGTCGGGGATTATTGTTGCGACTCCAAGGTTCTTCAGATTTTGCGTGAAGACATTGCAAACGGCGAAGGCGATTTTGAACATATCGTAAACGGTGCCGCTTCCGGATTCTATCTTGAAAGAGAGAACATGCTGAAACGGAATCCCAAAGGATTTCCGGCTGACGCACCTTACTCGGAATATTTGCGACTCAAGTATTTCTGCCTGATGCATCCTGTTGATGAGGACTTTGTCTATGCCCCCTGCTTGGCACAGCGTCTGGCAGGATTGTTCAAGACCGCCAAACCGTTTATAGACTATATCAACCGTGCTATCGACTATGCCAAAGAACTACATTGATTTTTGGAGTCATAGATAAAGAACAAGACATGGAAACAACATATATAATACGAAACAGTCTGCTATTCTGCCTTTCCACTCCGCTGATGCATTTCACGGCAAATGCGCAGGAAAGATATTGGCAGATGGAAGCAGAGACGGACGACAGCCACGTTGTATGGAGAGGAGATACAGCAGAAATTCTTGCACCCAAGGGACTGACTCTGTGGTACAAGCAGAAAATGACAGGCAATGTGGTGATAGAATATGATGCCTGCATCATCAATCGCACTCCGGATGAGACGGACAACAGTATGCCGGATGCCGGTCGGGAATGTATCGGCAGTGCGGAACCGTTTGACTATGAGCGTACAAGCGATCTCAACTGCTTCTGGATGGCAAGCGATCCGAAAGCTTCTGATATATGGAAACGGATGAGGAAACGCAACGGAACATTTCTCCATTGCTATGCTCTTCAGCTTTACTACATGGGGTTCGGAGGAAACTATAACTCTACAACGAGGTTCAGGAGATATGATGGCGACGAACGAGGAGTGTCGGATGCGACATACCGTCCCGGAATCATAAGAGAATATACAGACAAGAAACATCTGTTGCGCCCAAACCATTGGTATCATATCCGACTTGAAAGCCTCGATGGCAAAGTCCGCTATTATATCGACGGCGAATGCCTGGTCGACTATTGTGATCCGGAGCCGTTGAGATCAGGCTGGTTCGGTTTCAGAACGACGCTCGCACATGCCAAGTTCTGCGGTTTCAAATATTCGGCAACAGATGAACGCCAAAAACCTGTGGTGCTGAAATGGATTGGTGGCAAGTCTTCAGCCGACATACTGAACGAGTTTGTTCCCGTCACTTTCGGAGTGCCGTTCAGCAAAGGCGAATACAAAAGCGGAACTCCCTTGTCACTGCATACAGAACAGGGGAAGCGGATAGCTTTCGACCACTGGCCTTTGGCATATTGGGCGGACGGTTCGGTGAAGTGGGAAGCTTTTGCGACAAGTGTTCCTGCAACGGCAGACTCGTGTCTGCTATATATGGGCAAATCTGCGGTAACGAAGAATGCTCCAAAAGAAGAAAATACTTGTAGCCTGAAAGTCGGAGAGAACGGAGGAAGAATAAAAGTGGACACCGGTGCCATGTGTCTCTATCTGTCCCGAAGTGGCGAATCGCTCATCGACAGCATGACGGTGGACGGCATCATGGTCGGGGGCAAAGCATGGCTCGCTTGTTCGTATGACAAGGTGTCGGCCGATGGTGCCGGAAGAAGGAATACGGTGCGCCACGAAGCCATGAGCAAGATAAACAGTCTGACTATAGAGCGCAATGGCGATGTACGCTGTACGCTCAAAGCAGAAGGTGTCCATAAAGGCCCGGAGGGAGAGTGCCTTCCGTTTACCGTCCGCCTCTATTGTTATGCCGGCAGCGACGAAGTGAAACTTGTACATACGTTCACTGTCGACTCTGTCATGGCGCAATATGCCATCAGCAGCATCGGACTGAAAATGGAAATTCCATTCCGTGAAGCGGTGTACAACAGACACGTAGCTTTTGCTGCAGACAACGGTGGAGTATGGAGCGAGGCGGTACAGCCTCTTGTCGGGCGCAGAGTCATCAGCGTTCCGCATTTGAACGGTATGGCATATTCAGTCCGGCTATGATAAATGGAATCATAAAGAAGCTGCGTGATTACGACGACAAGAGTCTGCGTAGTGAAATAGAGGGGAATGCAGAAGAAATGATGAAACTTGTCACAAGGTATTTCCATTGCGGATAAGCTATAGGATTTTCTTGTAGGACTGATTATTAGCAATGTCAATCGAGTAGGAGGTAAACACCTTATTACCCATGTCAGCAAGTTTATAGTATTCCGTCCACCCTCGCAGATATTCTTTGAGGGCGGTCTTGCGCTTGGCGTATCCCATTCCGTTACTCCTTGAAGTGATGGCTTTGAGACGGCGGCGCATCTTGGCTTCGGTCTTCTGATGTAAGCGCAGCCGGCATTTGCCGTTGCGGATACAGAAGCCGTAGCCGAGGAATTTCAACTTCCCCACATAGGCGCATTCGTACAACCGTCCGCGGTAGCGGTGCTACAAAAAAATTGGCGTATAGGTCAAAATGGAGGCTGAAATCTTTGAAAGATGTTATGTATTAAT
>CAZKOB010000042.1:0-24091 GCA_964554265.1 uncultured Bacteroides sp.
TACTGCAGGCTGTAGACAGTGCTGTAATGGCTGAAATTAGAAATACGGATTTTTTCATGATTCTTTTTTATATGATATGCTAACACTTAAAACAGCAAAAGGTTTTCGACAATCGAAAACCTTTCACCTGTTCTTATATTAATGGTTTTTAGAAATCGAATTGAGAACTTACAGACTCATTGCATTCTACACAGCGGATTGCTTTTGCAAACATTTCTGCAACAGATAGTTGCTTGACTTTGGCGCATTTTTGGGTGTAAGGTATACTGTCTGAGAACACAATTTCCACAAGAGACGAATTTTGTATGCGGTCACTGGCTGGTTCGCTCATGACACAATGGGTGGCAACAGCACGTACGCTTTTGGCTCCTGCTTTAATCATCTCGTCTGCTGCTTTGGTTATGGTGCCTGCCGTATCTACCATATCGTCAACGAGGATGACATTCTTGCCTTTTACATCGCCTATGATTTGGATTGAACTTACAACATTGGCTCTTTCACGAGTTTTGTTGCATAGAACAAGAGGAACACCAAGTTTCTTACTGTACAAACTTGCACGTTTCGAACCGCCAGCATCCGGAGTTGCTATTACAAGGTTGTCGAGGTGAAGTGATTCTATGTAAGGTATAGAAACGAGTGAACCGTAAAGGTGATCTACTGGTACATTGAAGAATCCCTGAATCTGGTCTGCATGTAAGTCCATTGTAATCAGACGATCTATTCCTGCAACGCTTAGCAAGTCTGCAACAAGTTTTGCCCCAATGCTTACTCTTGGTTTGTCTTTACGATCCTGACGCGCCCAACCAAAGTATGGACATACTGCAATGACGCTGTGTGCTGATGCACGTTTGGCAGCGTCTACCATCAGTAACAATTCCATCAGATTATCGCTGTTAGGAAATGTGGATTGAACAAGGAAAACATCCTGACCTCGGATGGATTCTTCGAAGGAAACTGCAAATTCGCCGTCAGCAAAATGTATTATTATCATATTGCCAAGCGGACAACCTAATTTTTGGCATATTCTTTCTGCCAAATACCTTGACTTTGTACCTGAAAATACCTTAAACGGTCTACTTTCGCTCATTTGTTTTTGTTGTGCTTTAAATAAACGGTTGCAAAGTTAATAATTCTTGAAGATATGACATTATTTTTTATATGTTTAATCTGTTGTAGTGCGTAATTTTTTAAAGTAATTGACCACCTTTGAGTAATTTGTTTGTTCATTAATATCAAGTAACTTCCATAATCCTCCCATTACAGCTACTCCTCCAAAGTTGTATTTTTTGATTTTGGGTATGGTGTCCAAGTCTATGCCTCCCAATGCTATGATGTTATTATCGATAATGCCGTTTTGAGATGCGTTTATGATGTCTTGCTCTGAAAAATTTGATTGATATCCTTGTTTGGAGATACTGTCAAATAGGGGACTGAGAAAAACATAGTTACACTTGCTTTTATATGTGTTTACCTCACTGAGACTATGGCATGAACGGCTGATATGACCTTCATAAGCTTGTGGAATATAAGGGTTGCGCCTGTTGAGATGTATCCCTTTTAGATTATACTGGGATAGTAGAGGGAAATTGTCATGAAGGACAATTCTGTTATGCCACTGTTTGTCTATGTCGTTAAGCAGATGCTTGCAAGATTCGGATTTTGCGTTAGGCTTGCGTAAATGGAGTATATCTAAACCTTCATTAAACAAAGCGTTGATAATAGTCGCTTCTGTATTGAAAAATGTAGGAAGGGTGATTACAATAAGTTTCATTGTTGTTTTTGTTGGATAGGAGAGTAAAAAGAGAAAAAAATACTTCGTTCTTATGCATTGAATTCTCATAGCCATAAAAAACCATATCAAACTCTGTTTGGGAGAATGATATGGTCTTTTGCTTTGGCTGATAAGGACATCAATTTGTTTTTGTAAAGAATACTGCACTCTTTTGGTTGGGACTTGATGTACCTTATACTCTTATACTGTTACAAATCTGTGTGTAAACAGTATGTCATCTTTCAATCTTCCTTCTTTGAAGTCGCTTTCTTTGCAGTCTTCTTTTTTGCTGGTTTTGTCTTTGCTTCAGTTTCGTCTACTGTAGGATTAAGCTTTTCAAGTTTTTTCTGAAGTTTCTCAATTTCCTTGTCCTTGATCTCAATCTCTTCTCCTTGGTTCTTAATGGTTGTGAGCAAAGAATTTAGTTCCTCGTTGTCCATATCTACAGGGTACAGGCTGTTCACACGAGAAATGAAATCACCAAGAATGTTCATATAATTTGTAAAGGCATCATAAGGTCCGTCATAAATACCCCTGTTCATACTTACACTGTTTTGTTTGGTAGTCATGAAACGGAAGTTATTGGAAGCCTGTAGATAATCCCAATCCTGCTTTATGCGGCGATCTGTACAAATGCGTACTCTATCTGCAATACTATAGAGCTTATCAAAAGCTTCACGTTGCATGATATTTCCGAGCCAACAACTTGTGTCACGTTCCTCATCAACCCATGATATATTGTATGGAACCTCAAGGCTGCCTACAGACTTTCCCTTTGTACAAAGTTCTGATGGGGTAGAGAATGTTATGCCACGTTCTTTTGCGCATTTTGGAAGTGCGCGCAAAAATTCAAGAATGTTTGAACTCAGAGGCTGGAATATACCAAGTGCGCAAAGTTCCATGAAGATATTTACAATCTGCTCATCTTCAGGCATACCTGCAATCCAATTCGTGTAAGTGTCTGCAAAGAGAGGGTATTCGTTCCAGTCTGAATTGTTAAACCTTAAACTTATATCATCTGAAAGCTTATAGTCACGGAGAAGAAGTTTCAAATCCGGATTTAGGGCACAATTATATATGAAGTGTGGGGATTTCCAGCCCAAAACGTGTTTGGCTCCTTCGGTCAGCATTCCTTTAAATCCCATTGCTGCAACTTGTGCTCCGATTTCATCAGAATATATGAGCGAAGAGTTGCGGAACACTTTTGGAGCCTGTCCGAAGAGTTCTTTTATTTTGTTTTGCATGCGCAAACATTCATCGCGAAAGCTTTCTTCATTAGCCAATGATGCAAGACCGTGAGAATATGGCTCGCACAAAAACTCTACACATCTTGTTTCGTTCAACTCTTGTAACAAGTCTATTACCTGAGGTGCATGAAATTCCAACTGTTCAAGGCCTACCCCTGAAAGTGAAAGTGCAACCTTGAAGTATCCATTGTTCTCTTTGGCCATGTCAATGAGTGTGCGAAGTGCCGGAACATAACTCCTTTCAGCAATGTCATTGATGGAACGTTCGTTTTCATAGTCGTCGTAATAATAGTGATCGCGACCTATATCGAAAAAGCGATAACGCTTGAGATGTATAATCTGGTGAATCTCAAAATAAAGACATATAGTTTTCATAACTTTATTCTACTTTTTTTTTAAATCTATAACTGTATTACTTCAAGTTCTGTTTATGACTTTATTTGAACTTTTGTAGTTTAGATTAGATTTTGTTTATTATTGTTATTTATTGTAGTTCTCTATTGTTTGGTCATAAAGTTTGCGTATGCGTTGCCCTACTTTTTCCCATGTGATTCCATCAACTTCTTTCTTGCCTTCTTCCTGAAGATATTTGAAAAGTGAAGGATTGGTACATATAGAGTAGATTGCATCAGCCATAGCATGTATATCCCAATAATCGGTTTTTATACACTTGTCAAGAATCTCCGCACATCCGGATTGTTTGGATATGATGGAAGGGGTTCCGCACTGCATAGCCTCCAGTGGAGCTATACCAAATGGCTCACTTACTGACGGCATGATAAATACATCGCTATTCTTGTAACACTCATATACTTGTTTTCCACGCATGAAACCCGGGAAGTGGAATCTGTCCGCAATGCCACGTTCTGCAACAAGTCGGATCATGGCATTCATCATATCGCCAGAACCAGCCATGCAGAAGCGGATGTTGCGTGTACGTTTTAATACGAGATCTGCTGCTTCCACAAAATATTCAGGACCTTTCTGCATTGTTATACGTCCGAGGAAAGTTACGATCTTTTCTTTTGAGTGGTCTGGACGTGGTATATCTTCGCATTCCTGAGAGAGCGGATATACGGCATTGTGCATAGCAAAGACTTTTGCCGGGTTCTGATGATATTCGTTGATGACTGTGCGCCGTGTAAGTTCTGATACACACATGATACAGTCTGCATGGTCCATACCGTTCTTTTCGATAGAATACACCGTTGGATTCACTTTGCCGCGTGAACGGTCAAAATCTGTTGCATGGACATGTATACAGAGTGGTTTGCCGCTTACCATTTTTGCATGTACTCCGGCCGGATATGTCAACCAGTCATGTGCATGGATTATATCAAACTGTTCGGTTCTTGCTATTACACCGGCTATAATTGAAAAATTGTTGATCTCATCATGAAGGTTTTGAGGGTAGCCTCCGGCAAACTCCATACATCCCATGTCATTCACATTCATGTATGAGAAGTCGGCATATATATGGTCGCGATAACGATAATAATCCTCCGGTGACATGTGAGGAATGCGTGATTTTACATAATCATAATCTACATCACGCCATACAATAGGAACTTGATTCATACCTACAATTTTCAGGAACTTTTCTTCCTCTCCACATGGTTTCGGCATGCAGAAGATGGTTTCCATATCATTTTGCAGGCTTAGTCCTTTTGTTATTCCATAAGAAGCAACAGCAAGACCTCCGTATATTTTTGGTGGAAATTCCCACCCGAACATTAGAACTTTCATATTCTTCTCTACTTCTTTTAATAATTATAGAATTTGCTGAGAATCTTATTGACACGAAGAATCTCTGCCACATTCATTGCAAACGAAAGTGCTCCACGTCCGTGGAATGGAGGGTTTCCATCAAACAACTCCGGCAATGTTCCTATACAATGGTAGAACATTTCTTCCTCAAGACCCACAAAATGACGGTCTACAAAAGACAGTCCGCTACGTTTGTATATTTTCATACATGTCTCAAGATAGAAACCGGACAACCAAGGCCATACAGTTCCCTGATGATAAGCTGCGTCACGCTGGTTCTGTCCACCTTCATATACAGGATTGTAGCCTCCGCTCTTTGGTGACAACGAACGTATTCCTTTAGGTGTAAGAAGTTCCTTTGTACAGATGTCGAATATTCGTTTACGCTCTTGTATTGTAAGAGGAGTGTTTTCAAGAGAAGAGGCGATAAGCATGTTTGGACGTACACTCCAAGAAATGTAGTTTCCGTCGATATAGTCAAGCAGATATCCATGCTCGTTAAGGAATGTTTCCTTGAATGATTTGCCGGTAACTTCCGCAATAGCTGCGTATTCACCTGCTTCATCATCATGCCCCGTTTGTTCCAGTATTTGTGAGTTGAAAACAAGAGCATTATACCATAGCGCGTTTATTTCAACGATATATCCGGAACGAGGAACAACAGGATATCCGTTTATTGTTGAATTCATCCATGTTATAGCTTTTTCGCGCCCGTTAGCATACAACAGACCGTTCTCATGTAAGAAGAGGTTGTTGTGTTTTCCTGATTTTATGAAATCGACGATTTTGTTTACTATATGTCCGTATTTCTTGCATGCCTCTTCACGAGATATGAGGCGCGCGTATTGTTGAATACACCATATTGCCCAAAGAAGTACGTCCGGATGTTCCATTTCGTAAATATTTATGTCAGATTTCTCACCCGACATAAAATTGTCGATAGCCTTTTCCGCCGTAATCATGGCTTTTTCGTAATATTCAACTTCATCTATGGCAAGAGTAAGTCCCGGAAGAGAGATGAACATGTCTCGTGCGCGGCATTTGAACCACGGGTATCCTGCTATTATATAGTTCTCGCCGTTTTTCTCGTAATGGAACTGATGAGCGGCATTTACCAGACATGAATGGAAACTGTCACGCGAAACGTGCACATCGTATTCCTTGTCAAAGAGTTTTTTCAGAGAACGAGTGTATAGTTCGTCTACTCCTGCAGAGAATACGATACTTTCTCCTTTCTTAATCTCAAATTCAAAGTATCCCGGAACATAGAGGTCTTCTTTGAAGTCATAGCCCAATTCCTGTTCTTTCGGGTATTCGATTCCGCGATACCAGTTAGGGCAGTAATTAAATTCTGACTTCTTGTTGAGTTGCATATAAAGTTCTGGATACCCTTCATACATGCAGGTCTTGATACCGTTGTCTACCACTTGGTAGCTGTAGTTCACCATTCCGTTTTCATGGGTGCATTGGCGCACGCTTCTGAATGCGAGGAAAGGGCGAAGACGCAGGGTTGTAACAGAATGAGCATCGAGAAGTGTATAACGTATCAGTATACGGTTCTCGAAATGTTGGAATACTTTTTCCTTTTTGAGAACAACACCGCCTACGCGATATATTGTAGTCGGAAGTCTGTCCCATTCACACTCACGGATATATTTGTGTCCGTTAGGACTGAATGTTCCGCCTGAATACTTGTGAAGACCAAGATTAAATTCTGCGCCATGCTGTATTACTGTTTCGTCAAGCGAAGAAAGCAACACATGGTTGTCATCATCAAGTTCCGGAACCGGAACAACCAACAAACCGTGATATTTACGCGTATTGCAGTCTACAATTGACGAACATGAATACGCACCTGATTTGTTGGTGCGGAGTATTTCTTTTGGAAGAGCCTCCTGCAAGTTTGTCATCAGGGTTTTGTCAAAACGTAAATAACTCATAGTTGTATTTTAAGGTATTAATTGCGTTATTAATTGCTTAATGTGACTATATGTCATTAATTAACTCCAAATATAGATATTTTCCAGTTTGCAAGCAACCTAAATACTGATTTTTTGTTAAAAAAAGTCGGATTCTTTACTTTATATTTATAAAAACATGTTGAAAAGCAGAAAAACAGCCCTTCTCTTTTGCTGATTTTGGTATATAAACGTAACTTTGTAGTGATTTTATAAAAAAACACAAATGGTAAAAAGAGATTCTTTAGCACTGTCGGAAATAATGCTACATCTTGATGTGATTGTTCGTCTGCTTACAGATGAGCAAAGATGTGAATTGCAAAAGAATCTGTCGGTACAAAAGTTCAAGAAGAACGAACTTATATATAGGGAGGGGGATGTTCCCCAATATTTGTTGTGTCTTATAAGCGGTAAAGTGAAAATCTATAAAGACGGTGTCGGTGGCAGGACACAAATTATACGTGTCATAAGGCCGGTGGAGTTCTTTGGCTATCGGGCATATTTTGCCAATCAGAACTATGTTACTGCTGCTGCTACTTTTGAGTCGACGATAATATGTAAGATTCCAATGGACGTTCTTTATAAATGGATGGAGACAAATATTAATCTGTCCATCTTTTTTGTCAAACAACTTTCCATTGATCTTGGTATATCTGATCAGCGCACTGTCAGTTTGACTCAAAAACATATACGTGGACGATTGGCTGAGGCGTTGCTTTTTCTTATGGATAGTTATGGTTTGGAAGAGGATGAGGCCACGTTGTCGATATATTTGTCGAGAGAAGATTTGGCCAATTTGTCGAATATGACGACTTCTAATGCCATACGGACATTGTCGGCTTTTGCTGCCGAAAAAATAATAGCTATTGATGGCCGAAAAATCAAGGTTATTGATGAAGAAAAGTTGAAGAAAATAAGTAGGATTGGGTAAAATGCTTTGATTGCAGCTGACCATCGAGTTGTTGAAGAATATTCCTTTTCCAATCCTGGCAGAGCGCTGGAATCTGCTGTTTGGCAATGACGCTTTTGTTATGCATAGAGAATCTTGAAAATGAGAATTCAAGAGGCTGTCTACAAGTCCCATTTTAATGATTTTCGCTTTCGGGGGGCCGGGATAAGCTTCGTGGACAGCACAATGGTACCGGTATGCCAAGGTCAGGACAAGTAATGTAAAATCAAGTTGTTTTTTGCTGGTGTTTTCACAGACTCCTCTTGCGATTATTATGATTGTAAGTGTTGTATTCACAGACTCCTCCGTCGCAAGCTCCCCAATTGCGGAATAGGAGCAATTAGAGGCTTGCGACGGAGGAGTCTGTGAATACAATAACAAAAGCAGGTGTCTTTATTAGAGCCATTTCTTCTTTCTTTTTGATACTAATTCCACCCGTAGTGAATGGAATCTTGTTAACATAATTAAGATTCGTTTATACTTTATCGATTGCTGAATTTTTGAAATTTTATTGATAATTTGTTGATAACCAATAAAATACTATTTCAGCAAAACGATGCCGTTTTAAGTGCAAAAGGTACAGGTTGTGATAAAAATAGGATATGTTGATAATCAGCAAGTTATAAAAATACTTGTCCAAGATCCTTGTTTTTCGCAGCCGGAATCCGTCTTTGTTTTTTTCGTGGCTTTGAAAATCCGGTTATGATTTTTTAAGAAATCAAATTGGACAATACCGGATTTCAGCCCGAAAAACGGACTTCTTCAAACCCGTTCACCTTGAAAATAAATTTCGTTCACCTTGAAAAATTTTTTACAAGGCACTTTAAAAACATTTTCAAGGTGAACGAAATTTATTTTCAGCATGCTCTTTTTTCGGGCGAAGCACACACGAATGTGAATAAATGTATCTTTTTAGAATGCAAATTGTATTATTTTTACATTTTGGCTTCAAGGCCTGAAAACAGCCTCAGAATCGCACAAACGGAACTTCGGCAAAGTCCGGACGATTTTATGCGATTCTGAGAGGCCTTGATTTTAACATTTCAGATTGTCAGCAAAAGCCCGTAATTTATGACAAGGCAGACGGTGTTGTCGGTGGGGATGACCAAGCCGGTTTATGAGGATGCCGGCCTTGTTGTGGCGTGACAGCCGGACCGGTAAACAAGGTATATATCTGCACCCGACTTCGTCACTTAAAAAAAACAACAGAAATATAATTGTCAACCATAGATGAACAACCACAGGGGCTTTTGTTGTCGGAATCTGAGTCATTAATTATGATAGCAGTCAGCCTCAGAGAAAAGATGTTATAATCTCTGTATATCATCACAAATCAGGATGGCTTTCAACCCGAGTTAAAAACAATAATCAGAGAAGATTTATTGAACACGTTCAAAATTTAGGTAAGAAGTCATTTTGGGACGCTTACAGTATTCTCTATGACGGTTAACGATAATATACCAACTGTTTGCTACTTTTCATCCTTTGGGGGAATCAACCACTTGCGATAAACGGCACGAAGTAGTCCGTATATACCGCCTACGCAACCCATGATAAGTGCTTTGGTTAAAATTCCGCTGTTCGTATATATCTCACCCAAAAGGGCTTTCATCCCGAACACAAGACCTGATAGTTATAAGGCTTCAGCACAATGCCGCGATACCAGTTTCCTATTTCTTCTTGAATTTTCCTTCTCTTTTAGCTTCTTTAAAAGAAGCTTTTCCTTCCTTTAAAATCTCTTTTATATTTGACTCTTTTACTGTTTCTTTAGCTATATCCCGAAGATCCACACCAGAAAAATCCAGTTTCCCTGTTGCTTTCAAGACTTTCGTTAAAAGTTTTATATATAATAATCCAGATGAATAAACTGTAATATATCCCAAAAAACCATCAATTGCAAGTGACCCTAATGAACCTATTCCAGGAAAAAAACTCATAATGAAAGCTGCAAGAATAGCGAGTAGATAAGCTCCGGCTGATGCTATTATATTAGTAAGAATAGCAGATGCTAATGATTTCAAAACATTATCCTTGATTTTTATTCCTAAATCATGATTAATTTTTATGTACATGCCCCAAATAGCAACAACCCAAGCTCCGGTAGCAACAACAGCTCCCGCCCCAGGTAACCATCCTGACCCTACACCAGCTATAGCCGCAGCAACTGCGCAACCTTTAATCGTATCAGCTACAGCTTCCAAATTCTCTTTTTTGATATAATTTTCCTCAGCTATCTCTAAAGCATGTAATGCGTGCCCTAATAAATGACCTATTGACATATTTATGATTTTATTAAAGTGATTAAATGAATTTATTACTTTATATTTTATCCGAAGCATCGTAATTATTCAGTACCCCACCGTGGCGCACCCCGGAAATAAACGGCGGGTACTGAATAGTTACTTTTTGCTCTAAAAATTTGCTGCAAAATCCACATTCATGCCATCTGCATCAAACCTTATCTCATGTACTTCGATATGCTGCAAAACTTCATGCACCTTTTCAATTTTGTCAAGGTGAATTACCGCCTTTGAACTTTCCGACAATTCCACCAGTTCATTAGCCAGAGGCAGCATTCTAAACAAGCCGTTTACAATCATATTGACTCCGGTTCCTGCATCATAGGATAGCCATAATTCCTCTCCGATAAACCCATCCACTGTTATATTCACCTCTATCATCTTGCTTATCTTTCCCAGAAACGGCACTTTGATAGCTACCATATAACCGACTTTCACGGCCTTATTGTCTACATATAAAATCTCTGGAGTCTTTCCTGTCTTCTCTCTTATTGTTTCCTTTATTTCGGAAAATGATACATTTAAAACCATAATGCTTTATTTATTGCTCCCTACTATTTTTTTTAATATGAATATACTCCATTGGTCATGAGGTATATTCTATTGTTTTTGTTCTACTATACCTTTTTCTTCAAGCCTTGACATGACATCTGCTGCAAAGTTCCTTGCATCAATCTCTACTGGTTGATAGTAATATAGCCGAAAATCCACATCGTGAATACTACCATCGTTATACGGTATAAGTATTTTCTGTGTACCGCTATGATAGTATTGGTACTCTGGATTGTGGAAATTTTCGCGCCACGTTTCAACTTCACTTCCTGATTCATGAATCATCTTTACATCAACATTGTAATGCTGATAGGCATGACGACCTTCGTGAACAATGGTATCAAGAACATCTCTGTGCTTATTTGGGGCATTGGAGCCAACGTATAAAGAGTTTAGAACAATCTTATGTTCGGAGTCACTTTGATAACCGAGATGTCTCGGTTCCATTTTTTGAAGTTCAACCTTCAATGCCGGACGATGTTCTATTGCTGCAATGTGTTGCTCCACACGGTTAAGCAGAGCCTCCCTTTCAGAGAGAGAAAGCTTGCTCCAATTTTCCAAGCGGAAGTCATCAACCGACTCCAAATAATCAGCGATTCCTTCAGCCATTTCAAAATCAGCCATCATCTCAGTAGTTTCAATACGAGAAGAAAGCGATTCCAAAGATGCATCTTCAAGGTTTTCGGTAACATCAGAAGATGTATCAGCCAAAGGTTCAACAGAGTCGTTGATGTATTCCGACAATGGAATTTTTTCAATATTTTCTAAATTTTCCAAGCTCATTACTTATGATAGTTTGACCCACAATTGCCAGAACAGGTGCAACCTCCAAAACTATAGTTTGACCCACACCCACCTGAACATGTACAGGTACTCATTTCTATAATCGGTTCATTCACACTCTCAGGGGTTTCTGTATGTTCCACCTTTTCTTCCAGTGGAGATATTTCCTCTGTGTTTTCTAAAGCATTTGCTTCAATTTGTTCTAACTTTTCATTAGACTCCAATGTCTGATTATTCATGATTATGCGATTTTAGATATTACTTGATTTATTGATTGTAGGGCCTTTGTATCATTGTTTTGCTCTGCTTGTGCCAGTCGAAATTTGCAGTTCTCTACAAATAAGATCTTGAAAGCGTTACAATGAAATGGTGAGGGGCGGCTTATATCGTCTGTGCAGATGTAATTCATTCCATAACAATGGTTGCACGAGACGTTAAGAATGCACTTTGCACAAATTGGTGATTCAAATTGTGAATGGTCACTAAATGTATATTTGTGATTGCTCTTTACAGCTTTATCCATTGGCAATGAGACCGGTGAAAACAAATGGCAAGCATAGGTTTTACCTGTCCAATCTACACATATCATATCTTCTCCGCAGCTGCATGTTTTTACATTGTGCTTGCTTCGGCCTATAGATTCTATATTAACTCGTAGCATGGAGAAGGGAATCAGCATGGGATTTTCCAAATAGTACAGAGCCAGTTTATTGAGTTCCTGTTTATAGGACACAAGAGACTGCTTTGACCAGTTAATGGTTGGTCCCATAGCCAAATCTGCTGAGATATATTTGAAACCTTTGTTATGCAAGTATTTCACCCCTTCTGCAAGATGAGAAATGGTTTCAGGCGAAATTGTCATCTTGACACTTTGTTCAGGCCAAGTTGATGCGAAATAAGAAAGATCAACTTTATCAAATGACGATGAACGATTCGTATTTTGCATATCAATATTGCCGTCAAAACTTAGACCAAGATGAATCTTGTCTTTGTTTTCCGTGAACCATGTCTTCATTTCGCAGGTGAGCAGTGTCCCGTTTGTAGGAGCAAACAAGGCCATAACTTTACTTGCAAAAGGTGAAGACCATAGCCATTCTGAAACTTCTTGTATCAAAGAAAATTCCAATAAAGGCTCTCCACCCATGAACTGAATCTCCACGGAATCATAGTCATCATTAAGAGATGACATTTGTTCCTGAATAATCAGCTTTGCTTTTTTTGCAGTCATTCGGAAGTTGGATTCCTTGGGCTCATAACAATAAGAGCAACGAAGATTACACTTATATGTTACCAACAGCATTATGGTCTTTTGCCTTCCCATTTCACATTACAATTGAACTCCGTCTTTAAACTCGGATATTTTGCCGTCTAAAGAGAACATCATCCCTTTGTAAGGTTTGTTGTCAACAAAGATGCCTTCAAACCAAATTCCATTAGGCCAGTATAATTTACCATAGCCGTGGTATTTCCCGTCTTTCAACTCACCATCGAATAGTTCTCCTGTCGATTTTCGAAAAACTCCGCGAAGCATTTTGTCGAATTTCCATAAGCCATGAAATATACTACCATCTGCAAACCAGCATATGCCATCTCCTGTACGATGGTCGTTTTGCCATGTACCTTGATAGATGTCGTGATTGGCAAATTCCATTCGTCCAGCTCCTTCTCTCACACCATGATTGAATTGCCCTTTATATGTCTGGGTAAATTTGTCTTTCTTTTTATCCCAGAATTTGTAGATGCCTTGGCCGTGCATTTTTCCACAGTCCCAATCACCATCGTAAAGGTCATAGTTAGCAAAATGCATTACGCCATAACCTTGACGAACACCTTTAACAATTTCGCCAGTATATTCTCCGTTTTTAAGAGAACATGTACCGTAACCTGTGAATTTTCCTTCTTCTGTCATATTGGATTGTTTTGTTATATAAAGATATAATTATGAGAGATTCTATCATACGTTAGCCTTTCATGTAGTTAATTTGTGCAAGATATATGTCAGAACTATCACCTGTCATAACATTTGCACTGTTAAAACCAGCCAATACAGCTTGTCCAACAGATAACTTTGCTATAACTTTCTGCTGTTCAGGCGTAAGTCCAATACATTCTGCTATTTTTTGTGAATCATCAGATGCTACAAGCTTATGTATAATCTTGACATTGGTATTCTTTATTGCATCCTCTATCAAACGTGTAGGAACTTGGTCTACAACCATCATGCCTTGTCCGTATGCTCTAACTTCAGAGAGGAAGTTGCTGAACATCTGGGCTGATTTATACAGAGGAGATTCAGGATTATCACACCTTGCCATAACTCGGTGGGCTTCCTCCACAACGACGAGATGACGACATTCATTTGCGTTGAACGAAATTTTTCCAGCCTCAGATTCTGCAATGCGATATTCATATAGGAACTGGAGTAAAAGAGACATGATGAAAGCGAGGTCTTGATCATCACCAGCATAAGACAGATTTACCACAACTGGACTGCCAAACAATTCATTCCATGTGTAATTGGCCAATTTTTGATTGTTCAGCATTTCACCCTTCCATCCATATTTAAGGCTCTTGAAGCGCGTGCGAAGAGCTGCAGAAATGTTTTGAGTATTCTCTTTGGCATAACCAATGTTACTCATAAGGTTGTCTATAAAACCTCTGTCAATCGTATCAAGAGTTGGGAACCCTTTCTTACCAAACATAGAGTCTTCTTTGTCAAGCAACGGAGTGGACTCGGTGTATAGATCATATAAGAGATGTTCCATTATAACAGGAAGAATATCCTGCATGGGAAATGCAGATGCAAATGTGGATTTCAAACGATCGATGTGAGAGAGAACACGCATTTCACTTTTGGGCAAGGAAATAACCTCAAAAGGATTTAGTTTGAGTTTAAGTGGTGTAAAACCTGCTTTTGCATATTTTTCGCACCCAGGAATGAAAATTTTGATTTTCTTGGCAGGATCTTTTATGGTTTCATTATACTTAATAGCCCAATCGACATATTCTGTTTTTGCAGGCTCAATGACAAAGAACGGTCGATTGGCAGACATAAAGCCGTCAAGAATACTTAATACAGTATTTGTTTTCCCACTACCATTGACACCACAAACTAATGCATGACGTGAAAGGGTATCTAAAGGCAAGCTGATATGAATATCTGTAGAAGAACCGCTCCAAAGCAACTTGCCTATACGGATGTTTTCTCCCCCATTTCCTATTTTTTGTTCGGTCATACTGAATGATGGTGATGCATCAACGACATTTATTCCGGGGACGGAATGTAATGGAAAATTAACAAAATATGATAATTCCTTGGTCGTTAGTACAGTCTTTAATTCACTAAAATGCCGTCCCAATGGATGTTCGAAACGCCCCTGCCTACCTTGGATGCTTATAACTGGAGAACTGAAGCATCCCAGAGTTTGAGGTGTATTGTCGCCAATTACATCTTCTACATGGTGTATTCGAATAGGTTCGAAGGTTGACCCTTGTCCGCTAACAATAGACTTTAGTTGCATGGAAGCCCCTTGAATTTCATGACGGTTCTCTGCCATTAAATAGACACCTACTGACCAGCACCCTAAAGCCTTGCCTGTTTCTAAACGTTTGGAATGGGTAGTCAGCTGTTCGGTCACGGCTTCTATCTGTTTGTTTACAATGTTGCTGCTGATAGACTGCCCTGCCGTTCTTGAAGTGCTATCTGTTCGTCCTTCGGTCGTTGTTTCCGAATGGGAAAATCCAGTAGTCTTTGATGGTGAAAATTCTGCTAACAAGTTAGATCCTGCGATAGTATTCGCCCCATTCATGATGGCCAATGCTGTAGTTAAAACACCAGCCGGAGGAAATATTACCGATGCTAACATTAGTCCTGCACCTACCATTCCCCATTGACTTTTAATCTGCTTATTCTCACTTGAGCCATCACAAATAGCCTTCGATTTACTCAAGGCGACACTGACACTATTTGACGTATTCTCTGAGTAGCTAAATGAACTCAAAGACTCGGCCTGTCCACAGAAATCCCGTGTTAGATATAGCATGCCGTCTACATCGGCTTCTTCTATAGGATCTGCGATTACCATGTATGTAAAATTCTTTTTCTGCATACCGGCCATTAGAGTATCTATGGTGGCAGGGTAAATGGTCTTATATTGGCTTTCCATAGATGGAATACCTGTAAGTGCATCAATACAGTCATATTTCTTACTGATACTATTGCGTACAGTGTCTACATTTCCCTTTATACGCTGACATTTTATGCCAGGCCAAAGACCTTTTATAAAATTCGTAAGACTGTCAACGAAAGTGCCATCTATTTCTGTTTTGTTATAAGACCTCACTCCAAGATAGATCTCGTAAACGCCATGTTCACCATTCACGAGGAATATCAATTGTGTCTTGTTTGGCAAGTGACAAGCAGTAAGGATTTTCTGAATGGCAGTAAAACAACTCTCTGCACTATTGTCAACAGGCTTTCCAACCTGTGTTATCTTTATCCAAAACGGAGCATTAGGCAAATCTATCCTTTTTGATGCCAATTCCAATGAGAATGGAGAAGAACTAGATGATATCCCATTTAGATACTTTCTTTCAGACGTAAAGGCTAATGATTGTGCTATTCCATTAGCAGCCAATACCTTGGCCATTGGTTCAAAAGCCCTTTTTTCTTGTATTGTCAATTCTTTTTCCATATTTTATTCAATAGGTATAATGACTTGTTGTAGATTTGTTTCCATCTGCTTGGTATAATATTCACAGAAAGTCTTGGATAAAGTTGACTTAAAGTCTGAAGTGTTTAGTTTGTCTTTAATTTTAGCTCTTATATCAGAACAAAATTCATTTTCCTTATTCAATATTTTTCTCGCTATTGCACGACGTATATCTTTTTTATTACGGAATATTCTCGCTATATCTCTTATAAGATAATATAGAACAGCAAACCACCCAAAAAGGACGATATTCAGAGCGGCCCAAAGAGTATCAGCCACACCATTCGTCATAGAATCAACTATTTTCGATACTACCGTGGACAAATCGCCAAGAATGTCAACGAGGGTAGAACCAATCTCCACGTTACCTGTCGACCTTATCTCTTGGTTTGGTGCATAAAGTCTTATGATTTCATTCGTCCTTGTATGTATTTCATTACATTCTTGTTTTAAATGTTTCTTTATATCATGATTAATAATATAAAGGACTCTGTATTTATTGAAGTGGGTTACGTCCTTTTCAAGCCATTCTTTAAGTTGGTCAATGTCAGTTCCCTCCCCACTTTCTATCCATCTTTGGCAAGTCTCTTGAACTGTCTTCCAAGCTTTGGATGTAATGTTATTCGCTAATGTGTCTATTAGATTATCGATCTTTGCTGTTTCATTAATAATTTGGGGTAGTTCACTTCTTAACTTTTCCACCAATACTGTTGTGATGGCATCGGTTGTACCTAACAGAGCAATACCTCTGGAAATCGTGAGAGAAGGGTTGTCATTATCAATCTTAATCCGTTCAATGGGCAAGGAAAATACCTCTGATATGATTGGACGTATAAAATTCATCCTGCTGGCACCTCCTGTGAGGAATACACCGTTGACTGTTTTTCCTGATATATGATTATCCTTGAAGTCCTGCATGGCTTTACGTAAAAGTTCCATGTAATGAATTTTCTTCTCAACCATTGTATTCAATTCCTCAAGGTTCTTGATTCTCAGTTTTACGTATGTATCTTGATACGTATCATATGATTCCTCTTGTTGGGGAATGATAGTGCCCAATGGAAAATCGCCATTCGTTGGTGCCAATTCATTACGGCTATACGCTTCTTCCTTGAATTTACGAGCTTTGAACTTAAGGGCATCCCTATACTCTGGGTATTTGGTGATGAATTCTACTACATCTCCATTTGTCAGTATCATGTTTTCCAGAATAACCTCATCTATCTTGCTGGCACCAAGGTCATATCCGAAATCTATCGGCTTGTTGTCTTCGTCAAGATAGGTAAAATCCAGTGTACTTGATCCCAAATCAAATACTATTCCACTTTGAGATATGTCATTCACAAAAAGGTCTTTGCTCCTTGCATATAAGATGGTGGCACGAGATTCTGATGTTAATCCTCCGAGAGGTATACCTGCTTTAATAGCCATTTGACAAT
Organism: uncultured Bacteroides sp.; assembly: GCA_964554265.1. Lineage (GTDB taxonomy): Bacteria > Bacteroidota > Bacteroidia > Bacteroidales > Bacteroidaceae > RGIG8745. Next base: position 17,479 of record CAZKOB010000042.1, read on the forward strand.
ACAAATCCTTGCATTCTTCGTCCACCCAGCCAGATGGTCGAGCTATATATACAATATGGTTATCATCTGTCAATTCTTGCCGGCTTTCTCTAATACGAGCATAGATGGCCTTCATGTAGTCCATCATCAAGTGTTCTTTCTCACCATATATTGATACAGGCCTTTGCTTGAAAGCCAAACGAATGCCGTTATTGTCGGTCACATGTTCAAAAACCTCATCACCAATAAACATAAACCCATCTGGCATGCGACAGATTGCAGATGGAATAACCTTTTTCCGCGCACTAATATCCATGTCTATGTCCTCTGTTTTGCTTTCTCGCAGACCTGCAATCTTTTTCCATTCAAGAGGACAAATGGCAGCAGAGGATTCTCCGTGTCCAAAATCAATACCAACTACATATTGGTGTTTTCCTTTTATGGGTTTCATCAATTGTGCTTTCATACTGCTGTAATTTTTCCGTTATTATAACTCAATCCATAATTCTCAAGGCATTCTTCTAGTAACCCGATTGCATTTTGCATCTTTGTTGGCAAACTATCCTTATTGTTTTCACATACTCTACAGACATTGGCAATCTGGTCTAATAGCATTCCATAATCGCTTTGCAATGTGGGCTTTTCCTTTTGTTCGTATGTATTTCGTATACGCCTCACCTGAACACGATAGGTCTCCATAATGCCATCAACATTTTCATAAATTTTACTAACAATAGTCAGAAATGCATTTACGTCGATTTTGTCTTTGTCTTCCGAAGGTTTTGCTTCTGTCGATGAGGATGTTTGTCCTCTTTGGGGGGTGGGGTCTTGATTGAAAGTATAATATAATGCGACAGCTGTGCCTGCAATGGCTCCGAATAATGTGCCCCATGTATTGAATATCAAGGCCCCTGCGACTCCGCCAACGGCAGTCCCGCCAACAATAATCGGTGTATGTTCTTTTGAGACATTCCCTTTCTTTGAATATGTTGACTCTGTTTTGTCTGAATGGTTTTTATTGTTGTTTCGTACACTTACAGCCTCTATCATAGCTTGCTGGGCTTGGAGAAGATTCATGGCAGACAGAAGAACAAACTCTTCAGACTGCGTGAGACTCTGACGATATTCTCCTTTGCTATCAAGTAGTCCGTTCATATGACAAGAGACAAAGTCCTGTACCTTTTGCGTGTCACGTGGTAGTGACAAGGACTCCAGTTTCTTAGCCAATGTTTCCTTACCCTGCTCGAATAATGATTTTAGCGATTTCTTGTTTTCTTCCATAATGTAATTTATTTTATATTAATAATGTGTCCGCTAAACTCTTCAAGGTCATTGACCTATTCATCGAACTCTTTCCTGAGTCCATCCATGCCATCGACTATACGCACCAGCTGACCGGTCCTGAACCTGGAGATTTCCTCAACCGATATGATGATGTCTTCCGTATCGGCACGGCAAATGATTCTGAAACTCTCCATCTGATGGTCAGGAACTACAAGAGGTTGCTTGCGGGGATTTCCGGTACAAAAAAGTAAAATAGTAAACTCTACAGATAAAGTTACTCATTATTCTCCATCGTCATCTCCTTGAAAATAAGTTTCTGACAATCCCATATTTTCAGACATCTTGTTAGAGAACTGTGCAAAACATATCTGAGTCATCTGTCTATATCCATCCTTAATGTTTGCTACATTTTTAATATTGTCTGACGGTTCCCCCTTTTCCTTGTAGTCAAAAGTGGTAGAGCTACCGGGAATACTGAAATGTGCCTGAAAATTGATAGCTATACCAATGAGATAGTTAAGTATTTTATCATTACTATCGGAATAGGCCCAGATGTGTGGCATAGCTACCCGTTCCCAGTTTTCCTCTTGACTTGTAATTGTGTACTCAAAGTTCAGGTGAGGCATCTTGCTTTTATCATTCTGCTCGTCAAGTGATTCTGTATCTGCATTAGTTACTACAGTGATAAAGTCTGGAGTAAACATCTTGTTGATACTTTTTTGAACGCCGGAAGTAAGAATCTCCATTAAAATAGAGTTATCAGTAACTGTAAAGTTGGATTTTAAAGAAATCATACCATCCTCTATAGACATAGCATTATCATTTATAGCTTCGAGTAGTTTGCGTACATCCGAATCGTATTCATCATAATCCTTTAACTTTAAGGTTGAGTTCACATCAACAAGTATAGTGTTAATTCGATGTGTCTTCATGTATTGAAGCATTTCTGACATGTATTTTACCGCTGCAGGAGATTCGTTGCTTTTGTCTCTCTTGTTGTATTTAGATATTTCCGCATCCCATAGCTTGTCACATAATGAATTGACCTCAGACGCATGAGCCCCATTCGGGAACTTTGTCAAGTATTCATAGATTGTGGGCATGTCATTCTCTAATATCTGTATTTCTATGTACAGAACATCATCCAAATGTCGTCCATCTGGATATTTTGAGATATACCACTCGCATAATTCATAACTTTTCTCATCTTCCACTTTGCTAAATGCACGCATCTCTTCAAAATATGGAAGGTTGCAAATAGCTAATGCCACAACTATAACTGCTAGAACTCCTATTGTCCATTTCATACTGTTTTTTACCCTTATTCGTGTCGGGCACAACTTCTAAATAAATATAACAATAAAACACCTTTGTTTCATTAGCGGCTTTCCACGATTTCCAGAAATGCCCTCGGTATATATGCTGTCATGGCTGTCAGCAAGCCATCAATAACAATCCCCACGCGCTGCTGCCCCTGATAACGCGCCACCCGTCCTGTCACTCCTTTAAAACTGCCATTGACTATACGAACCAACTGACCGGTCCTGAACTTGGAGACTTCCTCAACCGATATGATGATGTCTTCCGTATCGGCACGGCAAATTATTCTGAAACTCTCCATCTGATGGTCCGGAACTATAAGAGGCTCCTTGCGGGGATTTCCGGTACAAAAATGACGATAATAGAAACGAAGATAAGGAAGGTTAACATTGTCGTAAACAAAAAATCTGATTTCTTCTTCCGTACCATAGGCAAAGAATATGTTGGGAATGAGGGATTCTTCTACGGTCCTTTTTTTACCCCCAACCAGCTTGACAGTGGTAACAGTGGGATAATAGGCTGTTCCTCCATTGGCTATAATATAATCGTAGGCTTTCTTTTCCCTTCCGTAAGTGGTACGGAGAACGTACCAATGGGAAACTGATGCGGATTTTCTATTGATGGAAGACGCTTCCGGCAAAGCATTTTTGGTGGACACCCCTGTTTGTAAATTCTCCGCCATTACAGGCTTACGAACTTTGGGGAGGGCATCGGAGACAAATCCGATGCGGGGAGGAGGCAAACCATCTCTCGGGATATCTGTATCATCTGGTATACACTCTGCAATATTCATACCGACGACCCACCTTTTATTCTAAACAGAACTCAGCTAAGGTATACAAAAAAGCGTGAACCGTCCGTTGTCCGATCCACACTCTGAGGCCGTGAGAATTGCCCTATACTGCTGAACGAACAACAGTATAGCCCACGCCGATATGAATATCCCCCATGCTACGTAAACTGAAATGAAGTACCGAAAAGTACGGCATTCATGCTTACAGTTCTTCTACAAGGTTGAAATAATCACACCCGGGACATCTACCGTTGCTATGTTCGAGGCAGTATGATACTTGAAATTTCTCACGTTTCAGAGTGTCTGCTGAACGTAGCGCATTGTAAACGCCTTTTTAATATGTCCGACTATCTTTCCCACCCAAATGCCCGCTTTGTATAGATATGTCATTCATGACTTCACTACACTTGGCACGGCGTAGGCGACCTCTTCCTGCCGGAATGAAAAAAAATTGCTCTGACTGACGCAATCCTGATTCAAGGTCATGATAGTCTGATTGCAAAGATATGTATTAACTCATAAACAAAAGAATCAATTACTCAATAAAACTTCCGAAAAACGCAGTGGTTAACAATAATTAGCAGTTCAAAAAAAAGAATAATACACTTCAAGATTAAGATGTATAACATATATTTACATCTACATATTATCAGTTCGGAGAAGATATTCAATTACAGCCTAACAGAAACAGATTTATCATTACATTCTTTTCCAATCGCTGGCGTGCAGCCAAATCTTTACGTGAGTTCGGAATAAGGACTGTCCGGAACAAGTTAACCCGACAGTAAAAAATAAAGTCCTGATATTTCTGCTTTGTCTTGTCGACAAAGGATTTGAAACTGTCCCGGACTGGGGCATAGCAGTGTCCGTGCTTGTTGCGGACTTCCTTTTTTGTCTGTATCTCTAAAAATCGGGACAGTGCACAAATTCCTCAAACCGGCAGCGTTGATTTGAAAATCTTGTGCTGCGGATAAAAAGAATCAGTGGGGAAAAAATTTATTTTTAGCGTGGAATTTTCTATAATCAGCATTGCTGATTATAGAATTCTGTGGGGTGAAAATGGATTCAGACAGTCGTCTTGTCGTATTTGCAGAACCGCAAAACTGTTTTTCTTGTTCTGTCGGATTATAACATATCGGCATCATGGCACTGTCCACGAAATTTATGCCCGTGCATCTGCCGGATGCGAAAAGTTGGAAGAGCATACGGTGTTCCGGCTCTGCAAGTCTGTCACAGGACACTGCACCAGGGAAGTCATATCCTATATGCCCACAGATACAATGGATGTAGTGGTGCTTGAATTTGCGGTAAGCACCGGAATGGAAAAGAAGAAGGATTGCCATAATCCCACTGTCTGAGAGGGGTAAGCTTTGCGGTTGCAGTGTTTTCTTTCATCTGCAGCGGGAAAGATATTTTTTCTTCATTTCTCGCTCAAAATTCTTGTCAAGCTCATCTAAAACGCAAAAAACATCTATAACTTTGTCTTTGGCAATCTGTTGTTTGTCAGACTTAAATATACAAAATGACACTGTGATTACCAACCCTTAAAAGGATTTTCTTATCCCGAACTCACATAGCCTTTATAATAAGAACAGATACGAACAACATATCACATTCCATTTATCCAAAATCATGTCATCTATACATAAAACACCCCAAAAGTTTTGTATCCAACTTTTGGGGTGCAGTTCAAGTTAGGGGAGGAGCTTAGTTACCTTGCTCGTTGGAAAGCCAACAGCGAGCCAACTTGTTGGTTAATAGCATGATAGCATTTACATCTGCTGAGTAACCAGGCTCCTCCCCTAAGTTAGGGGAGGTGGCGCGAAGCGACGGAGGAGTCTGTTAAATACACCAGCTTACAAGCAAAAAAATCTAAGAGGAGTCTGTCAAATACACCATCTTACAGCCATAAAAATCTAAGAGGAACCTATGAAAACACCAGCCCCAAAAAACAACTGATTTTGCATTACTTACCCTGACTTCGTCATCGTGTCACCCAAAAACTCCTCATAGCATCTGCTTGTCATTAATTTCAAGCTTTTTCTGACAATTTGAAATGTTAAAATTCAAGGCCTCGCAGAATCGCGTAAAATCGACCGAACCTTACTAAAGTTCCATTTGCGCGATTCTAAGGCCATTTTCAGGCCTTGAATTGCAAATGTAAAAATAATGTAATTTTTACTCTGAAAGGATAAATTAATTGACGTTTGTGCATGCCTCATCTGAAAAAAGAGTACGCTGAAAATAAATTTTCAAGGTGCACCAAATTTGTTTAAAAGGCACTTTAAAAATATTTTCAAGGTGAACGAAATTTATTTTCAAGGTGAACGAGTTTGAAGAGGTCCATATTTGGGGTTGAAATTTGCCATAGCCTAAATTTGATTTCTTAAAAAATACAGATCTGATTTTTCAATGCCACGAAAAACAAAGATGGATTCAGGTCGCGAAAAACAGGCATCTTGAATAAGAATTTTTATAACTTGCTGATTATCAGTATATCCTATTTCTGTTCCTACCTGTACTTCTTGCACCTAAAACTGTATCATTTTGCTAAAATAGTATTTTATTGATTATCAATAGCTTATCTATAAAATATCAAAAAATCAACAATCTGTCAAATGTAAATAAATATTAATTATATTAAAAAGATTCCGTTTGCGATGGGTGGACTTAGTGTCAAAAAGAAAGAAGAAATTTTGCAATATCGCATTACAGGTTGACTCTATGTTGAACTCTACAATTCTACGAAAATCATCTGTGTGAATGTTTTTTTGATATTTCAAGGCATACAATCAGATATTTTGTTATTTTTGTACCGACATTCTATGTCTCTATATTTTTGAAGGCAGAACCACCCCAGTGCAGAAGCCCGAAATAGTAAAGGCTCGACCACGCCGAAGTCGAAGCGAAAAGCAGAGGCAAATCGCAGAGACGGATGGGTGGGAGAAAGGGATGTCCATATATAGGAAGGCGTTTACATAGCGCTTTATCTTTGGCTTGTTAGAATCTCGCAAGTTCAAATCTTCGTCAAAAGATAAAGCAACGGTAGATAGCCTGGAATGTGATATTATTTTAGTCTCATCTTCTACAGTTCTGTTGTGAGCCTGTATTACATACTGGCGCATGACATATAGAGCCGTATTAAGGGATGTTGTATAATTATCATATTCGGCGTGGGTTTCTGGCGTTGCTCGTCTTGACGAAGAAGGGCAATGCGAGAGCCTTAACAAGCGGGAT
>CAZKOB010000043.1:0-23595 GCA_964554265.1 uncultured Bacteroides sp.
AAATTACTACCCAACTATAACCCCTAAAAGGTGTACTTCAGTTAATGCTTACGTTGGAGATGCATCCTGTACTTCAGTTAATGCTTACGCTGTAACTTTTCACGAGATAAGAGAAATAATACTAAAAAACATTATATTTTATTTCATTGCAAAAACTGTAATCATTTTGATATGTGTAAATATATTCCTGATAATCAATAATATACAAGATGTGTATAAAGATGAGCTAAGTTAGGGGAGGTGGCGCGCAGCGACGGAGGAGTCTGTGAAGACATCTGTTTAAAAATCACAAGATAAGTCCGTGAAGACCCCTGCAAAAGCAGCTGTCTTTCTCAGGGCTATTTCTTCTTTTTTTTTGACACTAAGTCCACCCATATCAAAACGGAGTTTTATTAACATAATTAAGATTCATTTGCACTTAGTCAATTGTTAATTTTTAAAAGTTTTATTGATAAGCGATTGATAATCAATAAAATACTGTTTCAGCAGAACTATGCAGTTTCAGGTACAAGAAATATAAGTAGGGATTAAAATAGGATATACTGATAATCAGCGAGTTATAAAATTTCTTATCTGAGATTCCTGTTTTTCGCTGTCGGAATCCGTCTTTGTTTTTTGTGGCATTGAAAAATCCGATTTTGATTTTTTAAGAAATCACTTTTAGTCAATACCAGATTTCAGCCCGAAAAACGGACGTTGACAAATTTGTTCACCTTGAAAATAAATTTTGTTCACCTTGAAAATGTTTTTAAAGTGCCTTATAAAAAAGTTTGATTCACCTTGAAAATTGGTTTTCCGTGCACTCTTCTTTCAGACGATGCATGTGCAAGTGTGAATAAATGTATATTTTTTTGTATGAATTGTATTATTTTAATATTTGGTCTTCATGGCCTGAAAACAGCTTTAGAATCGCACAAATAGAACTTTGGTAAGGTTCGGCTGATTTTATGCGATTCTGCGAAGCCTTGAATTTTAACATTTCAGATTGTCAAAAAAAACTTGTAATTTATGACAAGTAGATAGTGTGACGGTATAGAGGCTCACATCTGTATCTGTTTCGTTGCATTGAAAGTATACAAGGAACCGGAGAGGATAATGAAAATTGCAGGCATTATAAAGTGTTGGCTCTTGCCCAAACCTGCGTGACAATACAAATACAGCTTCTGTAAAACAGGAGATCATGAGCAGGACAATGTCATGACTCATGAAAGGACATCAAAGAATAGCGAAACTCTTCGATGAGAATTTTGAGGTGACACGACGACGAAGTCAGGATATAAAAACTTGCGAGATTACCAACTTTTATAGGACTTTTTTTAACTGAACTCGTGTAAGTCTAATTTGAGGGTGCTTTGTAATAGTTTTTTTTATTGCTTTATAGATTAAGATTTTTAACAAGAATATTAATGACATTTTGTGGCATAAAGTTTTTTGCTTTTTTCAAACAATTTTTCTTTAAGGCAATAACCATGTTTGGATTATTGGATATTTCTATTAGAATATTCTTTAATTCCTTAAAATTATTAAATTGGTAACCGTATCCTGTTATAGCTTCATCTACAACATCTTGGAAACTTTCCCAACGAGATGATATAACAGGTAATCCTGCGGCATAAGCATCGATTATAGTACCTGGAACACCTTCTGTATAGAATAGAGTAGGAAAGAGTAGTGCAAAATATTCTTTAAGAACTTTTACACTATCCTTGAAAGGCACTATACCTTTATAATGTATATATTCAGGAAAAGATAATTGTAGATTCTCAAACCATTCTTTTTCTGGTTCCCATACAGGTCCGTAAATATCTAAAGAATATACAACCCTTCTTGCTTTTTTGTTTATTTCGCATACAGTATTTACAGCTACTTCAATGCCTTTGTTTTTCATTATTCGTGAAAATATACAAAGTCTATAAGGCATTTCAGAATTAATGTTAAGTTCTTTTTCTGAAATAATATCAAGTGTTTTACAATTGGGCATTACTGAAATATTTTTTAAACCAGCTTCTTGTAATGCTTTTTGCATGGTTTGGGTTTCGCTATATATGTAATCGATAGACTGTTTTATGCTATGTTTGAGTAAAAATTTGGATTTAATATACAGTGGTAACCAAGCCCCTATTACAATATAATGTATAGTACAATTTTTATATATAAGACGCAAAAACACTAGAATAAAAGTTATTATTCTAACGCCTTTATATGCTGGTAAAATTATGAGATGGTCACATTCTTGCAGTGCTTTTGATAATTGTATAGGAAGAGTGAATAGAACTTTGAATCCTCCACATGTGTCTATTCTTGTTACATTTTTTTTTCCAAACTGATTTTCTAATTCTTCCGCGATTATTTTAGTTTTTATGGTTTGACCGTTAAGCTTGTTAAATCCGAAAGCAAAATGTCCACAAATGCCAATGTTATATTTGCTTTTTTTCATTTTCTGATTCTTTTTGAGTGTATATTTTGCTCATGTAAGCAATTTTATTTGTAAAAACTTTATAGAAATATGATGGAAGAAATATGGTGTAAACGTATGCATAAGCTTTGGGCTTTGAGTATCCGAATACAATACGATATACCTGTGCATTATATTTAAGTAATGTTGTTTTATCGTATGAAATAGAATTTTTGACCTTTCTGTAATATGCTAAAGGTTCTCTTATTGCATATGCTATTTTACATTCTTTGAGAATCATAAGGAATAAAGCCCAATCTTGCCTTTTACGTATTGTTGGCATCAAAAATTTCCCATATTTTGTCGTATCGTATATCGCTGTAAGACACCCTATTTTATTATCATGCTTTAGTTTTTTTAAAGTAATTAATTTAGGCGCGATTACCACTCCTTTGATTTTGTCATTTTCGTCACACTCAAAATAGGAGGTATAGCTTAAGCAGCAATTCTTTTCCTGCATAAATTTGATTTGTCTCTCAAGTTTTTCCGGCATCCATCTGTCGTCACTGTCACAGAAGGCTATATATCTGCCTTGTGCTTCTATGATAGACTTGTTGCGCGTACATGCCGGACCCAAATTGCGTGGAAGAAAGAACACTTTTATCCTGCTGTCCTTTTTCTGGTAGTATTCAAGTATTTTCTTTGTTTCAGGATTAGTGGATGCATCATCTGAAATCAACAACTCCCAATTGAAATATGTTTGACTCAGAATACTCTCAATGCTGCCTCTGAGATATTTGGCTGCATTGTATGTAGGCATGATGATTGATACTAATTCTTGTTCCATAGTCTCTTTGATAATGCAAAGTTATAAGAAAAAAACGTGGTGACAAAAGTAATTAATATTTTCTGAAATGAAGTCTGAAGTTTTTATCTGATAGTTTCATGTATTTTCCGGAAAGCTTCTCTATGTAGAAGGTATTTGTCAATGAATTGATGCCGAAAATGCGAAGCGATTCTATATCCGTAACCTCTTTATTGCCTTCCTGTTTGTTGTATATTTGAGGATTGTACACTTTCAGTGAATCTGATTCGTATTGGAAGCGGAACATATATATTGTACTTTCCGCACTATTATTGTCTTGTGCCGACAGCAGATTTGCCTGTACAGCCCAGAAAATGCTCTTTTCTGTGAGGTCCGTCTGTTTTCCTGTTGACAACGTGTCGACACTGCACAGTTTCCAGTATCCGTCAAGTTTGCCGTTGTCGGAAGTCTCTATTTCGCACGAAATGAATATTCCCGCAACAGTGAATATCACTGATATAGATGATAAGAATTTTTTCATTTGCCTATGATTCCTTTTTTTGTGATTTTGACACACACACCGTTGTTGTCACCTGTTATATCTCCAAAATCAAATCCCAGACTTGCTCCGACAGCCCATCCTTTGAGTTGCCTTGACTGAAACTTGTATGTTGCTTCTGCCAGTACACTCGTCTGTTCCTTGTGTTTGGTATATGGGATATTATAGGTGCCGAGTCCTTCTCTCCATGTTATCAATATTCTGTAGACTGTATTGACGGTGGGTTCTCCGCTTATTCCGAGATGGAAAGCCTTGAATCTGTTGTCTTTTACTTGGATTGTTCCGTCCGAATTGTATATAGGAGATAGGTAGAGCGGATTGCCCATCACCTGTCCCCAATGCTGCCATCCCGGAAATATAGAGTGGTTGTAATAGTTGTCATTACCCCCTATATGGTCCGATGCATTGGGATTGTGGTCGTGATATATCGGACCGCTTTGATATTCGGTGTACAGATATTCCAGAACGATGTCTCTAAGCCATCTGCCTTGTTTCAGATTCAGCTCTGCCCCAAGCATGATGTCTTTCAAGTCGTAGAGCAGATACCTGTTCTTCTTTCGTGTGTTCCATTCTTCACCGCTTCCGTAGCCGTCATAGTCGAGCAGGAACATGCTTGAATGATCTTCAAAGAAATGATCTGCATATATACTGGCCTTCCATTTGCTTTTCTCATAACTTGCGCGCACAACCCAGCTGCCGAGATGGTTGCCTTCCACATTCGTAAACTGATACTGCTGTTCATAAGGGTCCCCTGAACCGTTTGGGATAAATGCGTTCCAAAAGGCTTTCAGGTTACTTGCATTTTCAGTCGCAATCATTGTACCGTCGCCGTTCGGCTGATATGTCGTACCTCCGAACTGGGTCGCCATTTCCAGTCCCATTTCCAGTGAAAGGGGGCTTTTTTCTTTGTTGCCTATACGTAAATATCCTGCTTTGCTATGATACAGCACGTTGTCTGTATATCTTGACGTGCCGTTTGTGAATTTGTGCTGCCAGTTGTCATCTGTCATTGCTCCGTATGCAATATGCCCTTTCAGTTGTAACCAACCTCGTGTCAGCGGAACATTCCAGTATTCCGGCAGTTCTATCCGTATCTGGGGCACAGGCCGCGCGTTGATGCCGAGCGTTTGGGAACCGGAACTGAGACTGTTGTTCTTGAGTTCCATAGTCCGTTCTTTTGCTCCGATGCTTAGTTGGGCTTTCTTGTAGCGTATGTCGGCATATAACTGATGAACCACAAAGTGCGACGTGTAGTTCACAGGCACGGCGATATCCATTCCGAATCCGATTTTCCATTTCCGTGCCGAATCCGATTCCATTCCGCGAAAAATGCCGCCTCTTATATATCCTGAATTGTTTTCTGTCGACGAGAGTCCATATTTGTTGCTTGTCAGCCAGAAAGGTGCGTTTTCTCCCTTGCTTATCGTTCCGGACATCTCAGCCGAAAAGGTCAGATTGTTTCCGAGCCGGGATATTTGAGCTGGCAGATTCTTTGCCGGCAACAGCATCAATGCGATATAGATCCATCTTCTCATAAGTGGAAATGTTTGTAGTGTTGCAGCCGTAAAAAAAGGAAAAAAGAACAGCCTGCATACAGTGGTTATATAAAAAGAAACTGCCAACGTATGGATTTTGGCAGTTTCTTCCTGTCTGTGAATTTCGTATTACTTATTCTCTCTCTATTTTGCGAAGCTTACTGCACGAGTTTCCCTGATGACAGTGATTTTTACCTGTCCCGGATAAGTCATCTCGTCCTGAATCTTCTTTGCAATCTCCGTGCTGAGGCTTTCCGTTTCCTTGTCGCTGATCTTGTCGGCACCTACAATGACACGCAGTTCACGTCCGGCCTGTATTGCGTATGTCTTGGTCACGCCCGGATAGCTCATGGCAAGCTGTTCAAGGTCGTTCAAGCGTTTGATATATGCCTCGACGATTTCGCGTCGCGCTCCCGGACGAGCACCGGATATGGCATCGCAAACCTGTACAATAGGTGCAAGCAGAGTGTTCATTTCCATTTCATCGTGGTGGGCACCTATGGCATTGCAGATATCCGGCTTCTCCTTGAATTTCTCGGCAATCTTCGCGCCATACAGAGCGTGTGGGATTTCCGGTTCTTCGTCAGGCACCTTTCCTATATCGTGCAACAGGCCTGCACGGCGCGCTTTCTTTGGATTCAAACCGAGTTCGGAAGCCATGACAGCACACAGGTTGGCTGTCTCGCGTGCATGCTGGAGCAGATTCTGGCCGTATGAAGAGCGGTATTTCATCTTACCGATGATTCGTATGAGCTCAGGATGCATGCCGTGAATACCGAGGTCGATAGTGGTACGTTTTCCGGTCTCGATGATTTCTTCCTCCACTTGTTTCTTTACTTTTGCCACCACTTCCTCGATGCGTGCCGGATGGATTCGTCCGTCAGCCACAAGCTGATGCAATGCCAGACGGCATATCTCACGGCGCACGGGGTCGAATGCTGATATGACAATGGCTTCAGGAGTGTCGTCGACGACTATTTCTACACCTGTTGCGGCTTCGAGTGCGCGGATGTTGCGTCCTTCACGGCCGATGACACGTCCTTTTATTTCATCCGATTCGATATGGAATACAGTGACTGAATTTTCGATGGCAGTTTCCGTGGCCACCCTCTGTATGCTTTGTATGACAATACGTTTGGCCTCTTTGTTTGCTGTCATCTTTGCGTCGTCCACAATCTCGTTGATATACTGCTGCGCCTGTGTCTTTGCCTCGTCCTTCAAGCTTTCGACGAGTCTTTCTTTGGCTTCTTCCGCCGACAGTCCGCTCAGCGCTTCAAGCTTTTCAAGCTCCTGCTCGTGTATGTGGCTCAGTTCCTCTTTCTTCTTTTCCACCTGTGCTATCTGTATTTCAAGATTTTCTTTCAGGTTTTCGTTTTCCGCCTTTTTGCGCTGCAAGTCTTCGTTGCGCTGGTTGAGAGAAATTTCACGCTGCTTGAGCTTGTTTTCCACTTGCTGTAATTTCTGGTTGCGCGAAGCGACTTCTTTTTCCAGTTCTGCTTTTTTGTTGAGGAACTTCTCTTTTACTTCAAGAAGTTTGTTCTTCTTGATGGTTTCAGCCTCAGCCTCAGCTTTTGTGATGAATTGGTTATACTTCTGCTTGATTACATATCTGAACAGAGCAAACCCTGCACATCCGCCTATAATCAGGCTGACGATGGATACAATGATGATATAAGCCGTCATTTTACGATATTTTGGTTATTAATAAAAAAGCACAATCACAGATGCAACTTTCGGTTGCATGCTGAAATTGCGCTTATGATTGTTCTCTTTTTCCGGGGGCCGCCCCGGCGGGTATACACAAGGTGATTTCCCTTTATGGCTGTAGATGCGTTTGCATAAAGTGTATGTTCGTCGAATAAGATTATATGGAGAATCAAGATTCTTCTGTCATTTGTGGGCGGTCTGCCTGCGAAGACCTCCCACCCCGGATTTCCCTCTATTTCAATACTGCCTCCATTTCCGCTTCAAGATCTTTGATAGCCTCCATAAATGGTGCCGAATCCGTACGGTTTGATGCTCTGACGGCATCTACGGCCGTATTGAGCATAGCCATTGCATAATAGTATTTCTCATTAGGCAATGCAGGGTATGTATCTCTGAGTACCTTGATTCTGTTTTGTATCAGTGATGCTGCATCACGATACACTTTTTCTTCCTCTGTATTCGCAACGGTGAGAGGCAGTCGTATGCCTTCTATTGTGACGTTTATGTTAAGTCTTTTGTCCATAATTCTTCATGCGGCCTTTGCTTCGTACTTTATTCTGCAGCTTCCTGCTGCTCCGTACTTAGCAGGGCTATGCACTTGTTCACCTCGCGTACGAGCCGAGTGATTCTCTGCTTGGCGTTTTTCATGTCGCTGTCGCCGATTTCAATCATTTTGGCCAATTTCAGATTGGCATAGTCACTTTGGCATTTTCCGATTCGTGCCTCTAACCGTTCTATTTCCAACTCCTTGTTTTCCAATTCGGTGTAAAGGTCGTTGTTCTCTTTCTGCAACACCTTGTATTGTGCAATAAGCTGGCGGACATGGGCATCGAAGTTTTTTAGTGATTGTCTTTCTTCATCGGTCATGATTCAGTGCTATATCCATTTTTATGCAAATTTATGTAATGCAAATGATTTTACCAATGTTTTTGTATTGAAAATTTCCGTAATGGTTTATTTTTTGATTTTGCCTTCTGCTTTTTGTATATCTTCGTCCGATGGCTTCGGCTCTTTCTTGGCAAGGATGATGATGTTGTATACATATTCAGCTGTCCATTGCTCCGACAGCCCGAGCAGCTGCTGGTAGCGTCGTACTGAGAATACAGCTTTGCGCACTCCTTCATCGGTCCATACGTTTTTGGTAAAGATGTCGTGCACCGTTTTGTCCGTCATCTGTCTCATCGCTTTCTTCAGAAAACCGGGGATTCTGAATTTCCATTTCATGAGGTTGCCCATGAGCATCATGAGTTCCTGGGTGTATCCCTGAAACATATAGAGATAGTTTCTCACTTCTGTCTGGTTGCGGCATCCTTTCTTGATGCTTGCATCTATTTCCTTGAAGAAGTTGTCGCTTATGCCATAGATGTCCTTGAGCATTTTGCTGCAAACCTTTTTTTCTCCAACACCAAGTTTGTTGTTGACTGTCGCTACATGCAGTGAGCGTTTGAAGGTTGCCATGTCGGGTAGGGCGGCAATATTGGATATGCCAAGATTTGATGCCAGTACGCTTTGGAAGTATACTCGTATCAGGGTCATGAAGTCCTCCATGCCTCCTACATTTTCCTTTTCTTTCTTTTTGAAAATATCAGATAAAAATCCCATAAAGTCTTGCTTTTCGTTTTTCTTAAATTTTGTGCAAAGATAAGTATTTATGCTGAATAGAGTGTTTTTTTACCGTAAAAAGAATGCTTTTAGCGGGTATGCCGTTGTTTTTTTCTGTACGTTTTGTCTTTGTACTTTTTTGTCCATGCTTTGATTGTCTATGATGATATTGCTTGTTGCGGGAACTTTGGTGGTCTTGAATTGATGTATTCACGGACTTCTCCGTTGTTTGTGAGGCTATTCTTGCAAAATCATTCCGGTATGTATAAGAGGTACCATGTTCGGCCCCTGCAAAATACATATATCGCAAAATCCCATCAATACTTTGAAACACACCGTCTGTTCAACTCCTGACTTCGTTATCGTGTCACCAAAACATTCTCATCGAAGATTCTTGCTGTTCGCTGATGCCTTTTCATGGGTCCTGACATCCTCATAAACCGGCTTGGTTATCCCCACCGTCACACCATCTTTTTGTCATAAATTGCGCGCTTTTTCTGACAATCTGAAATGTTAAAATTCAAACCTCTGAGAATCGCGTAAAATCGACCAAACCTTACCAAAGTTCCATTTGCACGATTCTAAGGCCGTTTTCAAGCCTTGAATCTCAAATGTAAAAATAATACAATTCTCGTTCCGAAAAGATACATTTATTCACATTCGCACATGCCTCGTCTGAAAAAAGAGTACGTGGAAACAAATTTCGTTCACCTTGAAAATGGTTTTAAAGTGCCTTGTGAAAAAATTTTCAAGGTGAACAAAATTTATTTCCAAGGTGAACGAGTTTGAGAAGGTCTGTTTTTCGGGCTGAAATCAGGGGTTGACTAAAATTGATTTCTTAAAAAGAATGAAATCGTATTTTCAATGCCGCGAAAAACAAAGATGGATTCCGACGGCGAAAAACAGGAATCTTGGACAAAAAAATTGTAACTTGCTGATTATCAATATTTCCTATTTTTATCCTTACCTGTACCTCTTGCATCTAAAACTGTATCGTTTTGCTGAAATAGTATTTTGCTGATTATCAATTGTTTATCAATAAAACTCCAAAAAATCAACAATCAATTGAATGTAAACGAATCTTAATTGTGTTAATAAAGTTTCGTTCGCTATGGATAGACTTAGTGTCAAAAAGAAAGAAGAGATATCTGGTTTTTCACTTCAAAAAGGTGAAAAGTCTGTTGCTTTTGCTGGTGTTTTCACAGACTCCTCCGTCGCTGCGCGCCACGCCCTCTGTCGCAAGCCCCCCCCAATTGCTCCTATTCCGCAATTGCCCCTAACTTAGGGGAGGAGCTTAGTTACCTTGCTCGTTGGAAAACCAATAGCGGCTTAATGTATTGATTGCTAACATAATAGCATTTACACCGAACAGGTAACCAGGCTCCTCCCCTAAGTTAGGGGCAATTGCGGAATAGGAGCAATTGGGGGGGCTTGCGACGGAGGGCGTGGCGCGCAGCGACGGAGGAGTCTGTGAAAACACCAACTTTCAACCATAAGAATCACAAGCTGATGCTGTGAATACACCATCAAAAAAAAACAACAGGTTTAACTTTTGGATCGATTTTCGCATGTCACTTAAAACTGCAAACATTAGAATTATAACCCATAGGCATTTAAGCACTCGTGTGTTTTAACGTGTTTTTCGACAAAGTCAGGAATATTCCAAAACACACAGTCTGCTCAACTGAGTGGGCCTGCGAAACTTTCACAAAACCGCCTCAATTGAGCAGACTGTGGACATAAATACATTTTACCTTAATATGCGTTCTTTTCTCCTGCAAACATGTTGGTTACAGTCTTGACCATTATCTTCAGGTCGAGCAGGAACGTCCAGTTCTCGATATATTCAATATCCTTGATTATTCGTCCTTCCATCTGGTTAATATATTTGGTCTCTCCTCTGAAACCGGACACCTGTGCAAGTCCTGTTATTCCCGGTTTTGCAAAATGGCGCACCATGAAGCTGTTGATGAGCCTTGAATATTCTTCTGTGTGTTTGAGCATATGCGGACGAGGGCCTACCAGTGACATGTCACCCTTCCATACATTGATGAACTGCGGCAACTCGTCGATGTTCTTTTTTCTCATGAAATCACCGAACGGATATTTTCTCGGGTCATCTTTGGTTGCCTGTACTCTGTCCGAATCATCGTTCACTTTCATGGAACGGAACTTTATACAATTGAATTCTTTGCCGTCCAGTCCTGTTCTTTTTTGTTTGAAGTATATAGGGCCCGGAGATTTCAGCTTGATCATGATGGCTACGAACAAGTAGACAAAAGGGTATATCGTGACGAGGAACACGGATGACACGATTATGTCGAAGGCTCTTTTGATGAACTTGTTGTAAGGCTTGGTGAGAGGTTCTTCCCTTCGTGCTATGATTGGTATGTTGTTGATGAACCGTATGGTCATGTTTCTTGGGAATACATCTATTGCCGGCACATAATAGAACCTGATAAGATTGTTGTCGCAGTACTTGCTGAGCATGTTTATCTGGTCTTGTTCCTTTTTAGGCATGAAGGCATATATCTCGTTGATTTCCGAATGTTTCTTCAGCCACTTATAAAGTTCCTTAAACTCTCCCGTCTTGTTCTCATTCAGTTCCGGATGCGTGGATTCTTCATTGAAGAAGATGCCTTGCACGTTGTAACCGTATATCGGGTTCTGGAACAGTTGGTATATATTGTATATAGAGGTATTGTTGCCTACAAGCACGATGTTCTTTATATTACTGTTGCTGGAACGCAGTGAAATCAGATAACTTCTTATGCTCAGGCGTTCTATCAGCAGCAATACCGTGAATATGGCGATATAGGTGAAGATGAAGCTTCTCGGATAATAGGCGGCATTCTGGAATATGAAAGTGATGGTCAGTGATATGACAAGCAGCAGAAGTACATTTGTAAACAATACTCTTCTCACCACATCTTCCGTTTTTGAGAAGCGTTCCTGTGCTACGGACGGATAGAACGAAAAAATGATGAGAAAGCTGAATATTAAAATTGTAAGCGTAGGTATTAATGCTATGTTGTTCATTTCCGTAGGAGCAACATACTGATATATGTAATAGAATGTTGTGGCAGACACAACCAACAAACATAAATCAGCTATTAGTATACGTAAGTATAAAACTTTATCTTTCCCCATAAATATATTTTATTTTGCCGAATAAGTCTTGCAAAGATAATTTATTATTTTTAATTAGGAGTTTTTATACGGATGAAAATTCTTGTTTATACTCTTTTTCTTTTGATAAACGAACATATTGTATACTGATAATATAAAAATATACATGAAATTTTCTATTTTTATATTGTTTAACTTTTGGGCTTTTGTTTTATTCACATATTCCTCTCTCATGATTTTGATAGATTTAAGCAGGTGTGTCCACAGACTCCCCTGTAGCCCGCTGCACCATCCCTGATTTAAGGGAGGTGGCGTGGTGGCTACAGGGGAGTCTGTGGACACACCTGCAAAAAGCCTTCAAAATTTGTTGCCCAGTTTGATATTCAGTACACCTCCGGAGGCAAGTTCTTCGTGGCGAATCATAAAATCCTTTATTTCTTTTCCGTTAAAGTCAGCGGACAGTATCAGATAGTTGTCGGCGGAATTGTTTTCTGTACGTATGACCAATTCCTTTCCTTTATAATAGGATGGCGATAATTGGATTCTTATCTCATCGAAAACAGGGGATGTGATGTCGTATACAGGGTCGGCAGACGAAGTTCCGGTGACACTGAACAGGCCGATAGACATCAATGCGCTTACACCGCCCATCTGCCCCTGGTCTTCATCGTGTCCGCCATAGCCTCTGTCCGGAGTGGTGGCGCCGTATGCCTGTTCGTTCACTCTGCGCACCCAGTACTGTGCAAGGTCACCTCTGCCTATTCTGTTGAATACATGTGCGTTCGACAGTCCCGGCTGGTTGGCATAGCTCACATATCCGTCTGCGTATCCGAATACGAAATCTTTCTCTTTCGACATTCCGAACGCATAGTCCAGCATTTTTGCCATAGTGTCCGTTCCGCCCATAAGCTCGGCCAATTCCTTTAAGTTGTGCGATACAGACCATGTCGCCTGCCATGCGTTCGCTTCGACCCATCCCCATCCGTTCAGGGGATCTTCGTGCAGCCAGTTCCCTTTTTCGTCTTTTGGCATGATAAGTTTCAGGTTGGGATGGAATAATGTTTTCCATCCTTCGGAACGCTTCTTGTAGTATTCGGCATCTTTTTTCTTCCCCAGTTTCAATGCCATCTGCGACAAAGTCCAGTCTTGGAATGCTGCTTCGAGTGTGATGCCCGCATTTCCGGGAATATAACCGTTCTGTTCGTAGAAGTCAATCTCTTCCACAGTTCCGAGCATACCGCCTCCCTTGTGATTGTTCTTCATCACACGATATGCAGTCTGTACACTTTTCTTGGTAAGCATGTTCTTCTGAAAGGCAGAGGTGATGAGGCTGGTGGCGGGACATGCGGTCATGATGTAGGAATAGCCGCCGATGTTGGGTCCGCGAGGTAGCAGATAGCCGTTTTCCGCATATTGCACCAATGAAGCGGCGAAATCATCCAGCACTTCAGGCCATGCCAATCCCCACAATACATTCAGGTTCCACTGGGTCAGCCAGAAAGAATCGGAATTGTACATGTGGAAACGAGCCTTTCCGTTTCGGTCTTTGGGCAGTGTCTGCTTTCTGAACACAGCATTTTTTGTGAAAGCTCCCTGACGTTCTCCGCCTTGGGTGTAGTCCGGATAGTCGCCGTTGAAGTCGTCTATTTTGTGTCGCCCAAGCAATACATGCCATAAGTCTGTATAGAACTTTTCTTGCTGATCGTCTGTTCCTCCTTTCACCATGATACGGCTCAGATAATCGTTCCATGTCTTCTCTGCGTCAGATTTCACTCGGTTGAAATCCCAGTGACCGCATTCTGCCGCCATGTTCTGACGGGCATTTTCTTCGCTCACATACGATACGGCTATTTTAACCAGAAGAGAGTCTCCCTCTGAAGAATCAAAACATGCTCTTGCACCGCAGCACGGTGCATCGTAGTAGCTGAAGAATTCGTCGGGATTGCGCTTGACTGCTTGTGTGGAGAACCTGTATGTGCTGATGTCTTTCTGTTCTCTGTCGTCTTGCCATATATCCATGCGCTTCATCGGACGGTTGAAACATGCCGTGAAGTATACTTTAATCCGGTCCGGACCTCCCCAAAGTCTTCCTACCGTATAGAAAGAACCACAGATTTCCGTGTCACTGCGCTTGCTGACCTCTGCATCTACCATCGTGGTTGTTCCGATAAAGCCTCCAAGATTCAGCAGAATATCCGACGTCCCGTGGTCTGCACAATAGGTGTTCCGGTACATCGACACCCTGTCGGTTGCTGTCTGTTCCACCAAAATGTCATAACGGTCAAGATAAAGCCTGTGGTAGCCCGGGCGCACAATTTCCCCGTCGTGTGAAAGCCGGGATTTCCATCCTTGTTCTCCGTGGGAGGTCGATACCGTTCCGGAAGTCGGCATGAGCGAAACACCGGAAATCATCCAGTCGTGGAGCTGCGGAAACCCTAAAACCTCGTATGAGTTATAGTTGTATCCGCCCCCATATTGATTTTTGTTCCGGGTCATGGGAGCGGCACTGATCATTCCAAAAGGGAGGGAGCCTGTGGCAAAGAAGAAATATCTGCCGCGTGCACTTTCTATATAGGGGTTTACTTTGCCCACACAATCGTCGGTGCCTCCGATGGAGGTAAAGACTTCTATTTCTGAAAATCCTACATTATATCCGTCGGCATCAGTCACTTCCACTTTTAACCAGTCCACTCGTTTGGGAGCGAAGTCTACCACTTTGGGTGCGCCGCTGTTTGCAATCGAGTTGACAAAGATGCGTGTGGAATCACTGAAATGGAGGGTCACTCCCGCTACATGGCTTTCCAGCGAGGGACGATCGTAGAGTATGACCCTGCTTATCGTCTGCACATCATCCCATTCAAGCTTTATGCTTGGATAGTCGATTTGTCCCCATGATGTCTGTCCTGACTGTGAACGCCATTCGTTCTTGTCTGACAGCCGGAGTATGCCATCCGTGACATTGCTTGCCGGAAAACTTTCCAGTTCTGATGACGCTGATACTTTTGCTTTGGGAGCGATGTTGTATCCCACAGAATGCACATTTGTACTGTGTGCAAGCAATAGTGCCAATGTCAGCAATGTGCTTGTAAATTTAGAAAAGCAGATTGTTTTCATGATATGTGTTATATGTTTTTTGATGTTTTCTACAAAGATAGGGCTTGGAATGGTTAACATATAGGAACAAATGATTCAGATATTGTAAGTTTTGCTTTAATGATATAGGATTATCGTGGTCGGCAGGATTGTGTTCTCATGTTATGCTTCTGTATTCTGTTTTTTTTCTTGGTAACTTCTATTTTGCATATAGGAAACAGTTTGGGGTTTCCGTAGCAGAAGCTTCCGTACAAAACACTATATTCTTGGAGTGGCTGCACCGGAAATATGAAATCATTCCACTGAAAAGTTGTTTTCGCTGCATTGTTTTTTATAATCGGCACTGCCGATTGTAAAAACTGCACTGCTGATTATATAATCTACACTGCTGATTTTATAATCTGCAGTGCTGATTTAAGAAAGAAGTGCAGTATTTTTGACTTTTCTGTGGGGCAAAATTAAGTTTTTACAGGCTGTAACATGAAGATTTTCAATGCTCTACATAAAAAGATTAGCTTGTGAGGAAATCAAAACTCCGTTCAAACAAAAAAACGATGGATTTAAGCAGGTGTATTCACAGAGTACTCTCATGACTTTTATGATTTGGTGTAGGTGTATTCACAGACTCCTCCGTCGCTACCGCGCCACCTCCCCTAACTTAGGGGAGGAGCCTGGTTACCTGTTAGGTGTAAATGCTATCATGTTAGTAACCAATATATTAACTCGCTATTGGCTTTCCACCGAGCAAGGTAACTAAGCTCCTCCCCTAAGTTAGGGGAGGTGGCGCGGTAGCGACGGAGGAGTCTGTGAATACACCTACACAAATCATTAAAGTCATGAGAGTAGTCTGCAAATACACCTGCTTTAAATCATTAAATCATGAGAGTACTCTGTGAATACACCTGCTTAAACTACCCAAGCCATGCAGATGAACCGCCCCAAAATCAGTCGAAAATGAACAAAAATCAAAGAGAGACAGTTATATTTGTGAGTATTTTGCCATCTATATATATGAACACTTGTCCGAACCGGGACGAACCGGGAAGAAGGTGTCCGGGAAGTGTCATCATTTTGTTGAAACAATAATAAAAACGGAGTATGAAGACAGTAGGAAACATCATTTGGGTGGTCTTTGGAGGATTGGAAACCGCCCTTGAATATTTTGCGGCGAGTATTGCCATGATGATGACCGTGATAGGCATTCCTTTCGGGTTGCAGACATTCAAAATCGGTATACTCGCCCTGTGGCCTTTCGGCAGTGAGGTGAACAGCAAACCGATGGATCCGGGGTGTTTCACAGCTATGATGAATATAATATGGTTTGTGATTGGAGGGGTATGGATATTCCTGACACATGTAGGATTCGGTCTGTTGTTTGCCGTCACCATAATCGGCCTGCCGTTTGCACGTCAGCATTTCAAGCTTGCCGGGCTTGCACTGGCTCCATTCGGCAAGGAAATACGATTGTAGCGGAGGCACAGCCGATGATTCGTGGCTGAATATGTCCGTAGCATCAGTTTTTTGTATAACTTTGCAGACTCAATACATTATATAATAGGTAAAGATACAGAGTTGTTTTCATAAAGTTATGCAGAAAATAATAGAAATCAAGGACGGAGTTGCCCGGCATCCTCTGTATAGGATGAAAAGCCCTGTCAATCTGGAGATACTGGCAGGCGAGCAGGTGGCGATAGTCGGAAATAACGGTGCAGGCAAAAGTATGCTTGTAGATATTATCACGGAAAAACATCCGCTGCTCATCACGCATGTCGGTTACGACTTTTCTCCGAGGCGATCGGAGAAAGTGAGCGACAATATCAAGTATATCACCTTCCGCGACAGCTATGGCACCAATGACGGACAGTATTATTATCAGCAGAGGTGGAACCAGCACGACATGGACGGCATTCCGCTTGCCGGTGAACTGCTGGAGGAGGCTTTCAATGCGGCGGAAAGCAGCATGAGAACGGACCCGGCTCTTGGCAATGCGGAGCGGACGGCGCTGTCGAACGAGCGAAAGGCTCTGAGAAAGAGGCTCTACGACATGTTCTGTATGGAACAGATGGTGAACAAGCATATTGTCATGCTGAGCAGCGGCGAACTGCGGAAGTTCCAGATAACCAAAACGCTGCTTTCCAATCCGCGTGTCCTTATCATGGACAATCCGTTCATCGGGCTTGATGTCAATGCGCGCGGACAACTGACCGAACTGCTGACGGTGCTTGCCCGTGAGACGGAAATCACGTTGCTGCTCGTGCTGTCAAAGACGGACGATATTCCGGATTTCATCACTCATGTCATTCCTGTGAGCGATATGGACATGATGCCCAAAATCACCTTGGGGGAATACAGGGCGCAATATTGCGGACTGCCTTCAAAGGTGCTCGCAGAGGAGAAGGAACGTGCCATTCTCGGCTTGCCGTATGCAGACGGCGAAGACCGCGACATAGAGAAGGGTACCCGGCAGGTCATTGATTTCAAGAATGTCTGCATTCAGTACGGAAGCCATAAGATTCTTGACAATCTGAATTTTACCGTGATGAACGGCGAGCGGTGGGCTTTGAGCGGTGAGAACGGCGCCGGAAAGTCCACATTGCTGAGCATTGTGTGTGCGGACAATCTGCAGGCATATGCCAACAGCATTGTGCTTTTCGGGCATCGGCGCGGAAGCGGTGAGACGATATGGGACATAAAGAAGCATATCGGATATATAAGTCCGGAGATGCACCGTGCCTATATGAAGGACATTCCGGCTGTGGAGATTGTGGCTTCCGGACTCAGCGATTCCGTAGGGCTTTACAGGCGTCCTAAACCGGAGCAGATGGGAATCTGTGAGTTCTGGATGGATATTTTTGGAATCAAGAAGTATCGCGATACGACATTCCTGAAACTGTCGAGCGGAGAACAACGGCTTGTCCTCCTTGCGCGTGCGTTTGTCAAAGACCCTTCGTTGCTTATCCTTGATGAGCCTTTGCATGGGCTGGACATGTATAACCGGAGAATGGTGAAGGACATTATCGAGGTGTTCTGCAAGCGCAGGAACAAGACGCTGATTATGGTTACTCATTATGCCGAGGAACTGCCGGAATGTATCGATCACAGCATATTCCTGAAAAAAGTGGTCGGCTGAGCTTGTGTCCGCATGCTTTTTTCCTGACTTCGTCACTTTTTGAAGTGAAAAAAACAGATATATGCATCAAATTAGGAGTAATGCAGGGCGATGCAATGACGAAGTCAGGGGAAAAGATGCGAAATACTATGAAAAATGTGCAAATTTTAACCTTTTTTACCTGTTTACCGGTTCTTGATTTTAGGCTTTTATCTATATTTGTAGATTAAATAAAAATATGTGTTTCAAGCAAACCTTATTTCTGAATTTCTAACTTAAAATTTAATCACAAATGAAAAGAAGAGTACTTTTTGTATCAACATTGCTGGTTGCAATGTTGAATGGTGTAAGTGCTTATGCAGACGATAAGCCTGCAAATGGTGCATATTACATCGAGAATGTGGGTGCTGCTCGTTTTGTGGAGGGTGGTAACAGTTGGGGAACTCTTGCATCCGTTTCTGAACGAGGAATAGAGTTTACACTTACAGCCAATGATGACGAGACTTATACAATTGCATCCGGAATGAACAAAGGTTTCCTCGGTTCTGACGGATACGTTGATGCTGCGACTGCAGATTGGACTCTGACTCCTGTTGAAGATGGTGCATACATGCTTTCTGTAGATCGTGTAGTCAAAGGAGAGGGAGAAGAAGAGGATAAGACAGTAACAAACTATTTGGTTTGGAATACGTCTGGTACGGCTCTGCAGCTTGTGGAGGAAGCTCCTACAACGGCTGACGGATATTTCAAGTTTGTCACAAAAGATGAACGTGTTGCTGCTCTTGCCAATGCTACTGTAGATGTACCGGCAAATGCTACTTTCCTTATCGGAGATGCAAACTTTAGTCGCTATGAACCTACGGCACCATGGACAATGGTTGCATCTAACCAGAATCTTTCTGGAGGAAATAATGAGAACAACTGTGCAGAATCTTACCATTCGGTATTCTCTCTGACTCAAACAATAACTGTGCCTGCAGGTGTATATTCTCTTACTGCTCAGGGATTCTATCGTCAGGATCCTTCTGATGATGACAATCTTCCTGATAATGACAATCTTCCTTATTTTTTTATCGGAGAGGAAAAGTGTACATTCCCGTTGAAGTCAGGCACAGAAAACAGCATGTCTGATGCTTCCGTATCATTCACTAACGGACTTTATACCACCAGTCCGATATTTGTAGAGGTAGGAGAAGACGGAACAGTTGAGGTTGGTGCGAAGAATGAGGTAAATAACATGCTTTGGTGTATTTGGGATAATTTCCAGCTTACTTATTATGGTACGGATGCTGATTTGGCAAGTCTCAAGTGTGCTGCATACATTACAAAAGTAGAGGAGCTTCGTGCTACTGCTACCGAATATCTGGCTGCTGATGTCAATGCTGCAACAAAGGCTATGATTGAAAATGCGCTTGCTGAGACAGAAACAATAGAGGTGAATGAGGAGGCGTATAAGGAAGCTGTGGCTTTGCTGGAAACAGCTAATGCTGCGGCAAAGACTTGCGTAGAACAGAAAGCTGCTATTGATGCAAGATACGAACTTTTGAATTCTACAAATGTATATACAGCTGAGGCTTATGCTACATTCAAAGAAGCTGCAGACGAGTATTTGTCGAAGTGGGAAGCAGGTGAACTCACTGAGACTGTGGTGAACCCTTATTCTATTCAGGGGTGGCACGCAGCTGTTGACTATGATGACTTCTTGCTTTCTGCGTGGGGTACAAAAGATTTTGATACCGATCTTTATATCAATACTTGGTCTATAGAAGGTGAAAATGATGGTTCTGAATTTAAAGTGCCGTTCTTCGAGTATTGGACTGGAGATGCCGCTTCTTTGGGCGCAACAACAAAGACGGCTACTGTGACAGGGCTTGAAGCTGACAAACTTTATGCTGTGTCTGCATGGGTGCGCGTACGTGTTAAGAACAATGTGACAGATGCTCCTTCTGGAATCACTCTTTCTGTGGGAGAAGGTACACCTGTGGATGTGACAAAGGGTGTGGAGGCTGGAACTGCACAGATGTATCTTGTAAATGCTGTGGCTAACGGCAGAACTGATGCAGAAGGCAACCTCACAATCAATTTCAATGTAGAAGAAGGTAATAATATCAGCTGGCTTGCTTTCAAGAATGTCAACTATGCTGAGTTCCATACTCCTTCTAACCTTGATTTTGCAGAGGGTACTCCTGTAGATAATGGAATCTGTACTTACGAGAAAGATATGGCAAGCAACAATACAACTTATAGCCGTATGCTTGAAGTGGAAGGTTGGACAATAGCTTGCGAGAATGGCGATGCACGCGCCGGCGGTCTCTTTGCGTATGGTTCGGAAAACTGGTTAGGCGGTGCCGGATACAATGCGCCTGCAACTAATCCAGAGGGTGAAGCTGTTGGTAATGCGCTTGGTGTTATCGGTGTGTGGGGCGCATCTGCTCAGTATACACAGAAGGCGACTCTTCCTGCCGGAAACTATGTGTTGACTATCCCTGTTTATAATGTGGCAGGAACAGCTGCAACAGTGAAGAATCTTATTGGTTTCATTGCAGAGGATGGAACTGAGTATCTTGCTGCGAACAAGGTGTATCCTGTTGGTGAATGGACAAATGAAATAGTCAAGTTCACTCTTACAGAACAGACAACAGGTGTATTGTCTCTCGGATTCAGTGCTCCTAACTCTGGTTCCGGTGCTTGTCAGCATCTTTTCTTCGATAAGGTGGAGATAGAGACTGTAAATAATGCTGATTTGATTCGTGTACAGCTTGTTTCAGATATCGAAGCAGCAAACAGAGTGATTGTGGCTAAGGAGAATGTGGGAGATGGTGTCTTTATGATTCCTACTGCCGCTCTTGATACTTATGCTGCTGCAGTGACTGTTGCTCAGACTGTTGCTGACAATGCAGAAGCTACAGAGGAAGAACTCACAGCTGCTATCGAGGAGCTTAATGCTGCAACAGAAATCTATACTTCAACACCAGCAACAACTCCTAAGGAAGATGCTGAATACACTATTAAGCAGAATGTTTCCGGCAATTATCTGACTCTTCAGGATGGTAAGGTTTCTGTTGAAGAGGCTGCTTCTCCGCTTAGGTTTGAGGCAGTTGGTGACGGTACTTATTATATAGCAGATGCTGATGGTGAATATGTTGGTTATGCAGGAACAGACAAGTGGACAATGTCTACAACTGCTGATAAAAAGGCTGCATGGACAATTGCTTGTATTGGTGATGGCTTGTACACAATAAAAGGTGTGAATGGTGTGATTGCTACAGACAATACAGATGCCGGTTCTGCTTGTTATGGTGATAAGGCTGCCAGCAATGAGAATGGCATGTGGGTTATCGAAGAAATCAAATCAGAAGAAAATCACAAATATGTGGTTGATGTAAATGTTGAGCGTGAGGCCAAACTTGGATATGCACCTCAGACAGCAACTGTTAATCTTACAGAAGTTTGTGAGATGCTTGGTGTTGATGCCATTACAGATGCTAATGTACGTGGTGTAAATCCAGATGGAACTTATATTGAAAATGCTATGGTCGAGTATGACGGATGGCGCAATATAGACGGTACATTTGAAAAATGGGGTGCAAATTCTTCTGTTTGTGTGAAGTTTGACGCAACTGTTTCTGAAGATAATATCACTATTTGTACTTATGATAATGAGCCGGCTGTCGGTGCTACATACACTGCTGTTTGGGCTGTTGTTACAGAAACAGATACAGTGGTAATCAATACAAATATTACATTCATTGAACCGGTTGTCAAGAACTATGAGATAGTCAAGACTATCACAGTAGAACATGAAGAGATTGCTGAAACTGCTTATAGTGGAAATACTTCGGCATTTGATGTTGCAGCTGTAACAGAGACACTTGGTATTGAGTCTATTGATGAGGCTGAGCAGTATATTGTAAACGTGACAACAAACGATTTCGTTCAGAATAATACTGACGGATGGCGCGATGCTAACGGAGATGCTGCAATGTGGAATACAACAAGTGAAGGCATGGTTTGTGTGAAGATTCAAGACCCGGCTTCGGGAATTATTGACTACATCGGATGTATAGACAACACTCATAAGGCTGGTGAAACTTACACTGCTAAATGGGGATTCGTTTATGACAACAAGGCTGTTGTGGTAGATGTTGTCATCACATTTGTTGTTCCTGATGGCATCGGAGGTATTTCTGCTGATAAGATCGTTGAGACTCAGTACTTCGGTATTAACGGTGCTGCAATCAATGCTCCTCAGAAGGGTATCAATATTGTTAGAATGACACTTACAGACGGTAAGGTCGTTACAAAGAAAATTCTTGTTAGGTAATTGATATAGAATTAGTACAGACGAAGGAGGGGCATGCCGAATGGCATGCCCCTTTGTTGATGATATAAATGATGTTTGGAGTTTTGTAGGTACAGTCTAAGAAACGGTAGGTACAGTCAGGGTCAGTTGACTTGATTCTGAGGTTCTCCGTTTATGAATGACCGTACATTCTCGACACAGATATTGATAAGGCGCTGACGTGCTTCGTAGGTAGCCCATGCAATGTGCGGAGTCAGGTAACAGTTTTTGGCGGAAAGCAGAGGATTGTCAGCCTTCGGCGGCTCCTCAGTGAGTACATCGGCAGAGTATGCGGCAATCACGTTGTTGTTCAGTGCATCAGCCACATCAGCGTCACAAACGAGTGGTCCGCGGCCGGTGTTGATTAGTATGGCAGATGGTTTCATGGAGTGCAGACGAGTTGCATTCACAAGATGACGAGTGTTTTCTGTCAACGGACAGTGCAGGCTTATCACATCGCAGCTTGCGAAAAGCTCTTCCATTGTCACACTTCGTACCCCGTCAGGCAATTCGTCTTCCTTCTTTGAAGTGTATGCCACTACTTCCATGTTGAAAGACAAGGCAATCCTGGCCACAGCGGTTCCGATATGACCAAGTCCGATGACACCCATCCGTTTTCCTGCAAGCTCAAACAAGTTGTGGTCGAGATAGCAGAAGTCGGGATTGTGGGACCAGCGTCCGTGGCGGTTCTCATCGGCATAATGGGCCGTTCTGTTTACGATGTTGAGCAGATGGGCGAAAACCATCTGTGCGACGCTGTCTGTGCTGTAGGACGGAATGTTGGTCACGACAATGCTCTGCCTGCTCGCCACTTCAAGATCCACGACATTATAACCTGTTGCTAGTATGCCGATGTACATGAGGCGAGGCAGCTGGTTGAGCACGGTGGCATCGAGCACCACCTTGTTTGTCAGTACCATTTCTGCGCCTTTACAGCGTGGTACGATTTCTTCTTCTGATGTACGGTCATACACATCGATGTCTGCCAACTCTTCAAGTGCGGCCCATGACAAGTCACCCGGATTTACAGTGTAGCCGTCGAGTATAACTATTTTCATTTTTCCTGTATTCTTTTTGATACCAAATGCAAAGTAACACATTTTTATCGATTGGGATAAATAAAACACTTAAAATGTAGAATTAAGAAGCCGTTTTTTCCTGACTTCGTCATCGTGTCATCCTGCATAATTCCGATGGATGTATATATGTGATTTTGTTGTTGTCTTCACAGACTCCTCTTGTGATTCTTATGGTTATAAGTTGATGTATTCACAGACTCCTCCGTCGCTACCGCGCCACGCCCTCCGTCGCAAGCTCCC
>CAZKOB010000044.1:0-23456 GCA_964554265.1 uncultured Bacteroides sp.
TTACTACCCAACTATAACCCCTAAAAGGTGTACTTCAGTTAATGCTTACTGTGAAAACACCTGTGAAAATTCGCTGACCCTTTATAACCTAATGATATTTAGATGTTTGTAATTTTTTAATATATTTTCAATGAAGTTGGGAAAAAGTCAGGAAGGAGCCGGTTGCTTTTGTTGGTATATTTACAGACTTCTGCTTGAAATCATCAAAATCCTAAGGGGAGTCTGTGAATATACAAGCAAAAAAACTGCAAGCTTCCCAACTTCTTACAGCCTCTCTCTGTCATACTATCTATTTATCATAAATTACGGGCTTTTTTCTGACAATCTGAAATGTTAAAATCAAGGCTCCGCAGAATCGCATAAAATCGGCCGGACCCGACCAAAGTTCCATTTGTGCGATTCTAAGGCCGTTTTCAAGCCTTGAACCGTGAATGTAAAAATAGCATAATTTGCATCCTGAAAAGATACATTTATTCACATTCGCGTGTGCTTCGCTTGAAAAAAGAGTACGCTGGAAATAAATCTCGTTCACCTTGAAAATGGTTTTAAAATGCCTTGTAAAAAAATTCTCAAGGTGAACGAAATTTATTTTCAAGGTGAACGAGTTTGAGGAGGTCCGTTTTTCGGGCTGAAATTGAATGTTGCCTATAGTCGATTTCTTAAAAAATCAAAACCGGATTTTTCAATGTCACGAAAAACAAAGATTGATTCCGGTGGTGAAAAACAAGAATATCGGATAGAAAATTTTATAACTTGTTGATTATCAACACATCCTATTTTTGTCACAACCTGTGCTTCTTGTACCTAAAACTGTATTGTTTTTGTTAAAATGGTATTTTGTTGATTATCAATTGTTTATCAATAAAACTTTAAAAATTCGATAGTCAGGAAAATGTGAATGAGTTTTAAATATGTTAATAAAGTTCTGTTTGCTATGGGTGGAGTTAGTATCAAAAAGAAAGGAGAAATGCCACTTAAATAGTCAGCAGTCTTTGCAATTGTTTTCACAGACTCCTCCGTCGCTTCGCGCCACCTCCCCTAACTTAGGGGAGGAGCTTAGTTACCTTGCTCGTTGGAAAACCAACAGTGAGCCAACTTGCTGGTTTATAACATAATAGCATTTACACCTGCTGAGTAACCAGGCTCCTCCCCTAAGTTAGGGGAGGTGGCGCGAAACGACGGAGGAGTCTGTGAAGACAACAGCTTTAAATCATCAAAATTATAAGAGCAGTCTGTGAAAACACCATCTTACAACCATAAGAATCACAAGAGGAGTTTGTAAATACACCAGCAAAAAACAACAGAAAACTTCCTTGTGAACATCTGCACTGCACTTACGGCATAGTCCGTCTTCAACAATAAACCGGAGGTACCGCCGGTGCATGTTGAAGGATGCAAGAGGCAACTGAAGCTTTTTTTAACTGAGAAATTAAACCGGATTCGCGTACAGAATAAGCTGCAATCGGCTTTTGCAGATGGGAAACTCTTTGTTGGACATAATGTCTTTTTATAAGAATTAGTATAAAAAATATTAAATAAATATTTAAAATCACTTTGTTGTATATAGTAATGCAAAAAAATAGGCTACATTTGTAGAATAATGGTTTAACATAATTTCTAACAAAGAGAGTTGATAGCTGTTCTTGTCACATAATACTATGAATAATGATGAGAATATAGCTAAAATTTGTCGAAATGATACTAAAAAGAACAAAAATATCATTATTAAAAAGTTATGAACAAACGCTTTTGTAAACTTGGGCGCAACTGGCTTAAGGCCTTGTGTGTCATTTCCGTTTGCGGTGCTGCGTATTCATGTTCTGATGACTACGAGTTGGATGACAGTAATCCGTCGTGGTTGGGTTCGAGCATATACGAGTATTTGCAAAGTCAAGGGAACTACAAGAATTTTGTCAATTTGATTGACGATTTGGATTATGCGGAAGTGTTGGGCAAAACCGGTAGCAAGACATTGTTTGTGGCAGATGATGACGCATTCAATGAATTCTATCAGAGCAATATCTGGGGTGTGAAGAACTATGGTGAACTCACAACCGCACAAAAGAAATTGCTGCTCAACTCTGCAATGGTCAATAATGCTTATCTGCTTGAGATGATGTCAAGTACGGTAGGACCGATAAAGGGCGAATGTCTTCGTCGTGAGACAGCAGCCGATGTGACGGACTCCGTACCTCATTTTTCAGCAGACGAACTTCCTGTTTCTTACAATGAAGGAGGTCTGGAGAAAGATTATTGGGCACGTTTCCGTCAGCCGGGAAAAGGTGGCATATATATGGCGATAGACAACACATCGCCTATGATGACCCATTTCCTTCCTGCTCAGATGAGCAACAAGAATATCACGGATGAAGACTTCCGTATTATCGTAGGTCAGACACGTGAAGACAATGATGCCTTCGTTTTTGACTGCAAGGTGATAGATCAGGATATTACTTGTCAGAACGGATATATTAATAAACTGGATAAGGTGCTTCTTCCTCCACAGAACATGGCGGAAGTTCTCCGTACAAGTGGCAAGACCAATATCTTCAGCCACATGATAGAACGTTTCTCTGCTCCGTTCTACAGTTCGGATTTGACAAACCGCTATCGTCTTCTTTATGGAAACAATGTGGATTCTGTATTCCAAAAGCGTTATTTTTCCGCACGTTCACAAAGTGGTGCTCTTAATACAGATCAGTATACAGATCCTGTATCCAATCCGTCGGGTAATGCTGTCACTCATGCCTTGCTGTTCGACCCGGGATGGAATACCTATAATTCAGGTAGCGGTACAAAGGAAACGGATATGGGTGTCATCTTTGCACCGTCTGACAGCCGTTTGTATGAATATTTCTTTGCTGCTGACGGTGGTGGCCACTTCCTTCTCGAAGCATACGCTTCCCAATATCTGGCACAGGTGAACGGTCCTTCGGATTATCTTAACATATATAAGTGTATCGACCAGATTCCGCTTGATGTAATACAGGCACTTATCAATAACTTGATGAAGGATTCGTTCTGTAATTCTGTTCCAAGTAAGTTTGAGACGATAAAAGACGATGCACAGGACCCGATGCTCGATGAAACCCATATCGACAAGATTCAGGATGTGTTCCTTGCAAACAACGGTATTATCTATTTGATGGATGAGGTGCTCACACCTGCAAAATATGCGGCAGTATCTGCTCCGGCGTATGTAGGAACGGACATGCATATCTTCAATTGGGCTGTCAATCAGGGGACTTTGGATATACAGAGTAACTTCTATGCTTATTTGCTTGCGATGAGTTCACGCTTCAGCTTCTTTGTTCCGCAAGATGAAGGATTCTGGTATATTGACCCGGTTTCGTTTGCACAGGGAGCAGGAGAACAGCGTGCGCTTTATTATGAATGGGATGCCGAAAAGAGCCAGCCTAAGTGTGCTGCTTACAGATATAATTATGATTATACTACCGGTGAGGGATACATAGGAGAGCTTTTGACGAATGTGGTGGTGACAGCTGATGAATACAAGAACCGCCTTCGCGATATGCTTGAGACACATACGATAGTGCATGAAGACAATACGGAAACAACGGGTATTGATGAAACTGCTACCGGTATAGAGTGTGACAAACATTACTTCCTTGCGAAGAATGGAGCTCCGGTTTATGTGAAGGATGCTGACAAGCGTGACAACGGGTGTATGGTGCAAGGAGGATGGCAGAATGTGCGTGATGAATGGCGCGTGGTCAATCGTTTTGATGATAAGACTCGTGAGACAAACGGTAATGGTAACGGTATGGCATACAAGATTGATGCTCCTATCGTTCCTACAATAGAGTCTGTATTCAGCACATTATACAATAATCCTGATGAATTCGGAAAGTTCTATGAACTTTGCCAGACCGATGAAGATGTACTTGAAGCTATTGGCATAAAGGGTTCTACAGAACTAAGACGTTATACTATTTTTGAAAATGGCAACGGACTGCCTTGTTATGATAAGGTAACAGGAAGTCAGGTGTCTGCAGCAACTAATGTGAGATTGTTTAACAATTATCGTTATACAGTTTACATACCTACAAATGAGGCTGTGGAAGATGCTATATCAAAGGGACTTCCTACTTGGGACGAACTCCGTGAAATACTTGAGCTTGACAAGGAACCGGAAGATAGAACAGAACTTGACGAAAACGAGGAAAAGGCGAGAACGGAGAAATGTACTGCTATGGTAACTGCTCTTATTAACTTTATTAAATATCATTTCCAGGATAACTCTGTGTTTGCCGATACTCCTGCTTTGAAACCAACAGATTATGAGACAGCAACGCTTAACAGCGAAACCGGCGTGTATTGCAAAGTGAATGTTTCTTCTACCGGAAACGGAACGCTTACAGTGAGGGACGCTGCCGGCAACTCACGCAATATTATTGCAAAGCATAATATCTTGACACGTGATTATATCTTAAATACCGGTAAGACAAAAATCGAAGCTTCTTCATTTGCCGTAGTACATGGCATTGACGGTGTACTGAATTATGAGCCTTTGCAGGGAGGACGTTATGATTCACAGTGGGCAACAGTTTCAGCAGCCAAGAGATATCTTGCTAAATATCGTATCATCGAATAATAACAAAGGCTATGAACAATATTAAGTTTATAATAACCACAATAGTGCTGTGTTTGTATGCAGGCGCAGCTATGGCCCAACAACGAATTACCGGACGGGTATGGAGTGATATCGACGGTCCTGTAATGATGGCGAATGTAGTTGAAAGAGATGCCAACAACCGTATCGTAGAGGCTTGTGTAACCGATATGAACGGTAATTTCTCTATGGTCATAAAAAATCCCAAGGATAAGCTTGTAATATCGTATATCGGTTACAAGACTTGGAGTGAAGTGATAGGCAACAGGACTAAGTTTGACATCAAGATGCAAGACAACACCATGATTCAGGAAGTTGTCATCAAGGCCAAACCGAAAGTGCAGAGCAACGGTATGTCTATTCCTTTGAAGGAAATATCAGTGGCTACGCAGACAATGAACATGGATGATGTTGAAGGTTTGTCTTTCGCATCTGCCGATGAAGCTTTGCAGGGTAAGATTGCCGGTCTCGATATCATTTCAAATTCCGGTAACCTTGGTGCAGGTACAAGTATGCGTATGCGTGGTGTGAGCACCATCAATGGTAGTGCTGAACCGCTTATAGTAGTGGATGGCAATATTTTTGATTTGCCGAGTGACGCGACAGACATCAATTTTGAGGACCTTGACAATGAGGAGCAGTTCTCCACTTTGCTTTCTGTCAATCCGGAGGATATCAAGGACATAAAAGTGTTGAAGGATGCTGCCGCTACTGCCATCTGGGGCTCGAGAGGTGCAAACGGTGTGATCGAGATCACAACTCGCCGTGGTGTGACCGGTAAGACACGAATCAATTTGTCTTATCGTTTTACAGGATCATGGCAGCCTGAGGGACTTAATATGCTTAATGGTGACGGATATACGATGATGATGAAGGAAGCTTATTTCAATCCTCTTCAGAGTACGGCTTCGTCTAATATGGTGGAGTTGAACTATGACCAGAGCCGTCCGATGTATTATTATAACTTTAACAAGAATACAGACTGGGTGGATGCTGTAAATCAGTTTGGACAAACCCATAATTATTATGTGACTCTTACCGGTGGTGGTGAGAAGGCTCGTTTCCGTATTTCCGGAGGTTATGACCACCAGACCGGTACTATCATCAAGCAAGCACTTGACCGTTTCTCTACTCGCCTTGTATTGGACTATGATGTGTCAGACCGTATACGTTTCTCTACTAACTTCGGTCTTACCTATACAGATAACAAGCGTAACTGGGACGGTAGTAAAACGACTACGATTCTTGACCGTGCATATAAGGCAATGCCTAACATGTCGATATACGAATATGACGAACGCGGCAACTTGACAGGCGATTTTTATAAGATGCTTCCTTCGGCTGGAAACAATACGACGACACCGGATGGATATTCTTCAAAATATCTTTCTGACTTGAAGGACAACGGCAACCCTGTGGCTATGGCACATCAGGCTTTCAATAATCAGTCTACTTATCGTATTACTCCGCAGTTTAACTTGAAATATAAATTGCTGGGCAAGGATGATGAGAGTCATCAGTTGAATCTCGATGCCGAGGTTTATATGGACGTTTATAATGAGTCTGTGAATACATATTATCCATCTACGTTGACTACTAATGATTGGGCTTCAGGTGTGAACAACACGTCTAATTATGAGTATAAGAGTTTGGCATTCACTAATCGTGAAACACTCATTTTCATCCCTAAGTTCAATAATGAGGATTGGTCAATGAGTGCAATGGGACGCTTCGAGTTTACCACAGGAAGCAGCTCAAGCCAGGATTTGGCAAAGAATGGTATTCCGAGCGGACTCTCTTCTTCTATTTCTCAGGGATATATTACCAATACATCAACAAACACGGGGGAATGGAGAAGCGCTTCTTTCATCGGTTCATTCCACGTAGCGTACAAAGACGGTACGTATGCAGCGGATGTTACTGTACGTGGTGACGGTTCCACCAAGTTTGGTGCGGGAAACAAGTGGGGAGCTTTCCCTGGTGTTTCAGCTCGTTGGAACATTAGCCAGGAACCGTTCTTCGAACCTCTCACTAAGGTTGTCAGCATGCTTGCTGTACGTCCGGGATGGGGACGTGTAGGACGTCAGCCGACTAATGAATATTTGATGTACAATACTTATGGTGATTATGGTATTTATGGTACATCACAGAAGAATATGACTGCCATTAATCCGCAAAATCTTCGTCTGACAGAGTTGAAATGGGAGACAACGGATTCTTGGAACTTGGGCTTCAATTTGAATCTGTTTGATGACCTCTTGCAGTTCGATCTTAATATTTATAACAAAAAGACAAAAGATTTGTTGATGGCTGGAGTTGGTGTGCCGGGGTCAACAGGTTTTGGTTCATTGACATGGAGAAATGTGGGTGAGCTGGAGAATAAAGGTTGGGAACTCTATATGAATACAGGCAAGTTCCTTAAGAAAGGTAAGTTCTCCATGACTGCATCATTCAATATAGCACAGAATATTAATACAATTACAGCTATGGATGCTACTGTGCTTTCCACAATGAATCCTGATTATGGATATGAGAATGCAAAATATTTGCAGCGTATTCAGGTAGGTAATGCCGTAGGTTCTATTTATGGATTCAAATATAAGGGTGTATATCGTTATGATTATGATCACAACGGATACTCTGCTGATTCATACGATACATACGGTGAGAACACAGCTGCTGCAGCCGCTGCAAGAGGTGAGAACGCTTCTTGTCCTGTTGTTCGCGATGCAAATGGAAATGTTGTTTTCGATGCCAAGGGTAACCCACTTAAGATGTATTTTAACTATGGAGGTAAAAATTATGCTTTTAGTGGGGGTGATGCCATATACGAGGATATAAACAATGACGGTCAGATTAATGAACTTGATATTGTATATCTTGGTAATTCAAACCCTAAGTTCAATGGCGGTTTCGGATTGAATTTCAACTATGCGGCATGGACGCTGAAATTGAGCTTTAACTATCGTTTCGGAAACAAGATTGTGAATATGACACGTCTTAACAATGAATCGATGCGTTCCAATATCAATCAGAGTCAGGCTGTCAGCTGGAGATGGAGAAAGAATGGAGATATAACAGAAATTCCACGTGCATTGAATTCCGGTTTGACAGATTCATATAACGCACTTGGTAGTGACAGATATGTAGAAAAAGGTGACTATTTGCGCTTGCAGTATGCACAGCTTTCTTACAATATTCCTGCAAAGGTTGTCAAGAATTGGGGCTTGCAGAGTCTTCGTCTTTCAGCTTCTGCAAACAACTTGTTCTGCTGGACAAAGTACACTGGTGTTGACCCTGAGGTTTCATACGGTTCATGGGGTGTTTGTTATGATAATTCAAAAACACCTCGTTCAAAGTCTTTCACTCTTAGTATAAATGTAGGATTCTAAAAAAAGAGCATGAAAACTTTTGACAGATGAAAGATTTTGGAATCTTTGGATGTAAGAGTTTTGAGCAAAATTCTAAAAAAATGATTATATGAAAAGAAATATAATAAAAAAAATAACCCTTTGTGGATGTTTGGCAGCCGGAGTCGGACTGGTGTCATGTGATGACTTCCTGACAATTACACCATCTTCCTCTATTGTAGAGGAAGATTTCTGGGAGGACAGAAATGACCTTGAGAATGTAATTGCTGCTTGCTATACTCGTCTTGTAAAAGACGATATGCTGAAGACTTATATTCTATGGGGTGAAGCTCGTTCTGACAACTTTGAGAAGAATAGTGGTACAAGTTGGGTTACTTTGGATAATCTGATGAATGCCAATCTTATTCCGACAAATAACATGTTTGACTGGACACTTTTCTACAATGAAATAAATTATTGTAATAAAATACTCGTACATGGTCCGGAAATATTAGAAAAAGACGAGAGTTTTTCGAATAATGATTGGCTCCCTATGAGAGCTGAGGCTGTGGCTCTTAGAGCATTGAGTCATTTTTGGCTTGTACGCACCTATGGGGAAATTCCTTATGTCACTCAGGACTACAATAATGACAGTCAGAATTTTCTGATTGCTCAGTCTACCCAGGAGGAGGTTTTGGACAGTATCATCATGGATTTGGAGGCTGTCAAAGACGAGGCAATGAGAGATTATGGTAATACGGTGTATAATAAAGGTCGCATTACTCAGAAATCCGTGTATGCTATTCTTGCTGATGCTTATCTTTGGAGAGCAAGCAAGAATGCATCTGCCGATTCTGTGGCTATATATGGTAATCAGTCAAGAGAAGATTATGAGAAATGTATTGAATGTTGTGATTTCATCATTGAAAAGATGAGAGAGGAGAAGATAGAATACATTAAGAAATATGTGGGTTCTATCGGTGCCGGTAGCATTGAAATCTCTGATGAAGATCTTCTTATTCCTAATGAGGTTTCCGCTAACTCTCACTTTGTTACTTCTGTAGGAGCTTTTGACTATATTTTCGGAACGGGCAATTCGGATGAAAGTATTTTTGAGTTGCAACTTGATGGTATAAATAACGTGAATACGATGGTCACCGGAGATGATAATAATAGTTATTTCTTGACCAAAACAAGTCAGGCAAATAAAATAGTATGTTCAGCTGCTATTTTCTCTTCTGCTTTGGAAAATGTGAATACATTGACTCCGTCAGCAGTGTTTCCTAAAACTGATTTACGTTGTTGGGAAACTTTGAAATGGGTTTCTGCGGAACAGGATATTTTTGCATTCAGTAAATATGGTTATACTATGGTATCGCAATCTATGGGAACAAGTTCTAATTCCGGAATATCGGATAATAGAGCAACAACTTATAGGTGTTTACCTTCCCTCCGTTCAGCATTACAGAATGATGCGAACTGGATTATGTACCGCTTGACAGATATTATGCTGATGAAGGCTGAAGCTATGAGCCAACTCTATACTGACGAGGAACATTTGAAGGAAGCTTTCACTATTGTCCGCAATATATTCAAACGTTCAAACCCTTATGCTTACGCAACGAGTAACACAAGTGCTGGTACCGACTCATTGAACTTCTCTACTTTCTCTTCTCCGGAAGGTATTGAGGCTCTTGTGCTTGCTGAACGTCAAAGAGAATTTGTAGGTGAAGGAAAACGTTGGTTTGATCTTGTGCGTTATGCGCAACGAAAGGGAGAGACTTCTACTATGATTAGTAGATATTTGGGTAGGAAATATGCTACTAACTCGAAAGCGATAGCTGCTAAACTGGCAACTATCAAGTCTTTATTTTCACCTATTTATAATAATGAAATAAAGAAAAATGCGTTGCTCTATCAAAATAGTGTATGGGCGATAAATGAAACTACTTCAAAAACTGATGAGTTATGATAGTAATCAATAAATTAAAAAAATATTGTGGCATTGGATTGCTACTTACATCCATTGCTGCTATAACATTGAATAGTTGCAAAGAAAACATAGACGACTCCAACCTTTACACTTTCACGGGAGAAATGATGATTGACCATCTCAGAGATAATGCTGACTTTAGCAGTTATTATGAGATTCTGGGTATGGTGTCTCCAAGCAAACGTTCAAGTTCTACTATGCATGAATTGCTTGCCGCCCGAGGAAACTATACTTGTTTTGCACCTACCAATGAGGCGATTAATTTGTACATAGATTCACTTTTGGCTATAGGAGAAGTCTCTTCTAAAGAAATCAGTGAGTTGCCTGACTCTGTGGCTGAATATATTGTGTTTAACAGTATTATCGATCATGGAAATAATGAAGCCATTGCAAGTACTGAATTTGACAAGGCTGAAAATTACGCAAATATGAACGATAGGTATATCACTTTTACCTATACAAATGATGAGAATGGTGCAACGGTCATTTATGCAAACACTAATTCCAAAATTACGGAAATGGATATTGAAGTGGAAAACGGATATATTCATGTGATAGACAAAGTGCTTTCCCCTTCAAAAGCTACTGTGGCTGATTTGATTGAGAGCACATCAAATCTTACTTTCTTTGGTGAACTGCTTGAAATGACAGGATGGGATGACCAGCTGCTTGTTTGGCGTGATGATGCTTATGAGGATTTTGAAGATGCCGGAGAAATCGTTTCTACCAAAACCGGTAACTCACAATATCCGGAACACAGATATTTAGGCTTCACTGTCTTTGTTGAACCTGACTCTGTGTATAAGGCTAATGGCATCAACAGTGTGGCTGACCTTATGACATACCTTAAGAATAATGCTTATTATGATGAGGGTACAAGCTATGGAGATGACTACACTAATTCGGAAAATGCATTGAACCAGTTTGTGGCATATCATATTCTTCCTGAATTGCTCACTTGGAACAACATGGTCATTTGGTCTAACGAGAAGGGTTTTTATTCAGGTTCTCCTAATGACGGTACAAATTTTGGAGTGAATGTATGGGAGTACTATGAAACACTTGACCCACACCGTCGTTCGATGAAGATTACAGGTATACGAAATGGTAAGCGGATTAACCGTCAGGCTGAGTATAACCTTGTTACTTATAGGGAGAAGGAAGTGAATATAGAAGGTATCAAGATTAACGAAATCAATGGAGAGAATGAAAACTATGCAAGAAACGGATATTATTTCACGATAGATGAGATTCTCCTTTGGACAAGTGATGTACCGAACAAGGTGCTTAATGAGCGTATGCGTTATGATATCTGTTCACTTTTGCCGGAGCTGATAACAAATGGTTTGCGTTTGAATAAGACTAATGGTACAGACTGGGTTTTCAAGCATGATTATTTTGATAATGTGCTTAATATGACAGATGAGACAGTCTTTAATTATTTGCCAAATCAGGGCAATAGCGGAAGTACGAGCACTTGGCTTGATTTCCAGACTGACGAATGGAATATTCAGGGTGTATATGATTTTACGATGAAACTGCCTCCTGTTCCATATACCGGTACATACGAAATCCGCTATGGCATCAATGCCAATGGTAATCGTGGTATGGCACAGATTTATGTGGGACAGAATCCGAACAATCTTGCTGCATACGGTATTCCGCTTGATTTGCGTTTAGGTGGTACTTCTACTATGGTGAACTGGCAGTCTGATGCATCGTTGGCAACAGAAGATGCCATCATGGAGAAAGATAAGGCTATGCGTAATAATGGTTACATGAAGGGTCCTGCATATTTCTACCCTGCTTCAGGAGTACCGGGACGTGAGTGTACAAACTGTCTTCGTCGAATTGTTTATACTGGACAATTGGAGGCAGGAAAGACTTATTATATACGATTCAAGTCTGTTCTTGATTCAGACGCTACAGAATTCTTCTTTGATTATCTTGAACTTGTTCCAAAATCGATATACAATGGAGATGTCTCTGAAGATAAATTCTAAAATCTGTTTTTATAAGTTCTTGGGCTTTTAGATACATATAGGAACTAATAGGCTCAAGAACTTCTGACTAAAAATTTAATAAATAAAAATTCTATGAACAAGAAATATATTAAATGGTTGGGCGGAACTCTTATGGGGACAGCTTTTATGGCTGGACTGTCATCTTGTTCCGATGATCATTTTAACATCAATCCTGATGTGGCCGGTAGAAGTTCTTTGTGGGAGAATATAGAATCTAATGAAGAGTTGTCGGAGTTTGCCGACATCTTGAAGAGAGTTCATTATTCTAAATCGGAAGGTTCTGTGACTCCTCAAACTTATGCAGATCTTTTGGATCATGACCAGACATTTACCGTGTGGGCACCGAAAAACGGTTCTTTTGACTACAGTTATTATGATAATCTGTTGAAAGAGGGAACGGTAGAAAGTGCATATACTGTAGAAAAAGAGCTGATACGCAATAATCTTACACGTTACAGCTATGTTTTGTCTGGGGGTGATAGTATGAACATAGAGTTGTTTAATAGTAAAACAGCTTTGTTTAATTGTGCTAAGAGAACTATTAAGAATAGTAATATAGTACAATCAAATATTGGTGCGAGCAATGGTATTCTTCATATTGTAGATGAACCAATATCTTATCAGCCAAATTTGTATGAATATATTGCTACAGTACCGGATTTGGATTCTCTCAATACTTTTATAAAAAAGTATGAGATAATGGATTTCAACGAAAGTGCAAGTACTCAGGGGCCTACTGTTGATGGACAGGTTACATGGGTGGATTCTGTTACATTTATTAATAATGAATATCTTAACTCAATATATGCATATATTAATAGAGAAGACAGTTGCTATGCCATGATTATGCCGACAAATGAAGCTTGGAAGCAGGCAATAGAGATTTCTAAGAGTTATTATAAGTTTAGAGATTCGTATACGCAGAGTGTGGTTACAGAGAATGCAGATGGTACAGAATCTACGGTTTCAAAGACTACCTCTTTTACACCGGAAGAACTTGATTCTATCATAGAATGGTATACGAAGAGTGCTGTCACACAGAATCTTGTATTCAATGCCAATTACCAATATGGCCACACTTATAAGGATTTTGCAGTACCTGGTGCTTGTGATTCTTTGTCAACTACCATTCAAAATTTGTCATTAACAAATACAGCTTATTATGCTCCAGAGTGTGCCTATTTGTTTGATGGTGCAGAACCTGTGACACTGAGTAACGGATATGCGTATGTGGTGAATAATTTCAATTTTAAGCCGAATTTGTCTTGGGCATATGACAAGGAAATTTCTGCTTCGAGGACTGCAAATATTGAAACTTATTCAAAATGTACTCTTGAGCCTTTTTCTGTTGAATACAAAGTTCCGTTGATGAATGAAGAAGGAGAGATTCTTCGTGATACGATAGCCTCTTATGACGTTGTTAGAACAGTTCAGTTGTCTTCTTCTTCACTCCCTGAAGTTACATTTAAGATTCCTAATACATTGTCTTGTAAGTATGACATATATGTATTGATGGCATATAATACAGAAGCTGATAAACCGGCCAAGTTCCGTGCACAGTTATCTTATCATACAGAAAGTAAAGCAACTGTAACGACAACAACTTTGAGTGTTCCTGCTGGTGGACATGGTAGCGGTACAAACTTTGAGAATATGCCTCCACATTATGATGAAGACGGTAACTTCCAAATAATGGATAGTGTATTGCTTGCCAAAGATTTTGAATTCCCGGTTGCTTATATGGGGCTTGATGATGCATACGTTACTCTTAAGCTTGTCAGTTATGTAAGCTCAAAGGAAACAAGTCAGTATACTCGTGAGATGTGGATTGATAAAATCATTTTCAAGACAAAAGAACAGTGATTTATTGCTGCTAACACAAAAAAATGTAGACAATGAAAAATAATATAAACAATAAATTCCAACAGGGCTTTTTGAAAGTCGGCATTGGTTTTATGATGTTA
Source organism: uncultured Bacteroides sp. (assembly GCA_964554265.1). Classification (GTDB taxonomy): domain Bacteria; phylum Bacteroidota; class Bacteroidia; order Bacteroidales; family Bacteroidaceae; genus RGIG8745. The sequence goes on from CAZKOB010000044.1 coordinate 13,965, forward strand.
TCAGGGGCTACAACACTGATGGCACAGGATGAAGCCAATGCTGTCACTGTAGATTCTATACGTCGTAAACCTGTAAAAGCCGCCCCTAAATATGAAATGAAAGAGGTGAGCGGATATGTGTATGATGCTGCAACTAAGCAACCTTTGGATGGTGCACGAGTTCAGGCATATAATGATAATCGATATTCTATCATGACTGATGAAAATGGTCGTTATACTATTAGTGTGCCTGTATTTGTTACATCGTTGTATGTAAGTGTACCGGAATACAATGACATACAGGTTGCTATTGATGGTGATAAGGCACCTGCTGTGGCATTATATAGCAATAAGTTCAACTCATTCTATTCTTCAAATACCGTATTGACCGCTCAGAAAACAGCTGTTATTGATAACTCCAGCTCTATCACGATCGATACGGAAATCGAGAATAAGTTAGGTGGTGATATCTATACAATTAACCGTAGCGGATTGCATGGTCAGGGTGCAGCGATGTTTATTCGTGGCTTGAATTCACTCAATACCAATGCACAGCCTCTTTTTGTGGTTGATGGAATGATTATAGATATGCAGCTTGACAGAGCTTCAATTCATGATGGTTTCTTCAACAATATATTAAGTGGCATTGATGTTGAAGATATAGAAAGTGTACAGGTTTTGAAGAATGGTACTTCTCTTTATGGTGCGCGAGGTGGTAATGGCGTGATTGTCATTAACACTAAGCGTGGTCGTAGTATGGCTACAAAGATCAATGTGTCTGTTTTTGGTGGTATTGAAACCATACCTACTACAACCAAGATGATGAATGCCAGTCAATACAAGAGATATGTCAGTGATCTTATCGGAACCACGGAATATGGAAAAGAAAATAGTACAGCAGCTTCGTCTATTCCATTCTTGAATGATAACCCAGACTATTATTGGTATCCGATGTACCATAATGATACGGATTGGTCTGACGGATTATACCGGAATGCTTTTTCTCAGAACTATAAGGTAAATGTTCAAGGTGGTGATGATGTAGCTATGTATAACCTTTCACTTGGTTATGCTCAGTCACAGTCTACTGCAAAAGAAAATAGTTTTGACCGTTTAAATATCCGTTTTAATACAGACATCAAGTTGGTGAAAGACATCAGCACTCAGCTGGACTTGTCGTATAGCCGTTCGACATATGATCTTCGTAGTAACGGATGGGCAGAGAATTATGATGAAGGACCTATTTCTTCACCTAATGTATTAGGACTTATTCAGGCACCGTTCCTTAGCAAGTACAGCTATTATACAGGTGAGGACGGTAAACTTCATCGTTCAGATGTGTATGCTGGCAAGCGTGTGGAAGATGACAACTATCCTTTTGGCTTTGCTTCTAAGTATGGAACAAACTCTGCATTGGCAAACCCGTATTGGATTCTTGAAAACGGTGAGGGCAATAATAAGAACAACCAAGAGGTTACGCAGTTCAATCTTAACATTATGCCTAAATGGGAGATAAACAAACATCTCAATATTACGAACCGTTTTGCTTATCAGCTTAACCGTACCAGCGAGAAGTTCTATATGCCGGTAGCCGGTTCTCCTGTGTATAATCTTGTCGGACTTGGTGATATTACAAACGTAAAGCGTAGTCTGTTTGGAAAGGAAACATCTATTTATGAAGAATTCCGTATCAATTGGGCGAACAACTATGGTGCGCATAATGTTGTTGCTTTTGCCGGTTTCCGTATGACTTCCAATTCTTATTCTGACAATTTCATGGTTGGTTATAACGGAGGTAATGATAAGATGCCGAATAATAAAAATTCGGATTCATTTAGAAATGTAGATGGAACCAATGATGCTTGGAAAAATCTTGCATATTATGTGAATGCTAATTATAGTTACAAGAATACTTATTTCCTTGAGGCTACAGTTTCTGCAGAGGCTTCATCTCGTTTTGGTAAAGAGACATCTGAAGGCATTAAGATGTTTGGAGTAAAGTGGGGTATATTCCCTTCTATTCAGGCTGCGTGGGTTATTACAAATGAGCCTTGGGTAAAAAAGACAAAGGGCGTTGACTATTTGAAACTTACATTAGGTTATGACGAAAGTGGTAATGATAATGTTGATTATTCTGCAAGTCGTACATATTTCCAGTCTCGTAACTTCATGAAGACTGCAGTTGGTTTGCAGCTTGTGAATATAGAGAATCCGGAAATACAGTGGGAGACAACCCGACGTTTCAATGCAGGACTTTCCGGTTCTTTCTTTAACAACAGGATTCAGGCTGGAGTTGACTTCTATATAAGCAATACGGATAATCTTCTTACTTTGACATCTTTGAATTACATGGCCGGTCTTCAATCATATTGGTGTAACGGTGGTTCTCTCCGTAATATAGGTGCGGATGTCAATGTCAACGCTGTTCTTGTCAATACGAAGAACTTCAAATGGCAGCTTGGTGCTACTATCGGTCATTATAAGAATGAAATCAAGTCATTACCTGACGGAGATTATATAACTAAGATATATGGTGCTGAAATTCTTACAAGTGTAGGACGTTCTGCTGGTGTATTTTATGGTTATAAGACTGCCGGAGTATTTGCTACAGATGCTGAAGCAAAAGTTGCTGGAGTGGATGGTTACCTGAAATATCCTACAGGAGTGACAAGTGACCCTTATAAATATTTTAAGGCCGGAGATGTGCATTTTGTAGATCTTTACAATGATGGCATAATCGATGAGAATGATAAGACTATCATAGGTGATCCTAATCCGGATATTTATGGAAATATTTATACCAACTTCAGTTACAAGCGCTGGTCTCTTGATGTAAACTTCAAGTATTCACTTGGAAATGACATCTTCAACTATCAGCGTTCTCAGCTTGAAAGTATGGATGGATTCTATAATCAAACAGTTGCAGCTGCCAATCGTTGGACAAATGAGGGGCAAGTAACAAATATTCCTCGTGTTTGCTCTATTACGAGCGATGAGTGGGTGAACAACGAGCGTTTCTCTGACCGCTGGATAGAAGATGGGTCTTATCTTAAACTTAAGAATGTACGCCTTTCTTACGATTTGCCTTTGAATCTGAGTTGGATACAAGGATTGACAATTTGGGGCGAAGTAAGCAATTTGTTTGTAGTCAGCAAATATACTGGTTCAGATCCTGAATTTTCTTGTGGAAACAGTGTATTATATCAGGGTATAGATGCCGGTCTTCTTCCTCAGAATCGCAGTTTCAATATTGGAGTTAAGATTAACTTGTAAAGGAGGAATATGTACTATTAGGTTCACAATCGTCTGAATTTGCTATTGATGATATAATAAGTTGTTCATGCAATGAGTCAAATTGGATTTGTGAAAGTTTAATATACCAAATAAAGAAACAAAATGAAAAAGAAATCTATTATAGGAATGCTTTCACTGTCGCTTCTTATGGGTGTGTCTCTCACTTCATGTGAAGATATGTTGTCCGTTGATACAGGTGACAAAACTTATGTGAATGCAAATGATACCTTATATTCATATTGGGGTATAATGAAGTCTGTGCAAGATATTGCTGAGCGTTATGTGATGCTTGGAGAGCTTAGAGGTGATCTTGTTGCCCCTACGTCATATATAACAGATACTCTCTATTCCATTGCTAATTTCGAGGATCCGAAAGACGGTTCATGCAGCATGTTGAATATACGCGATTACTATAATGTTATTAACAATTGTAATCTTTACATTCACAATGCAGATACGAATCAGGTGAAGAGCAATATCAAATATATGTTGCCGGAATATGCGCAGGTGCAGGCGATACGTGCTTGGACTTATCTTCAGCTTGTGCAGAACTACGGAGAAGTGCCTTTTATCTCAGATCCGGTATTGTCTCTTGATGTGATAAAGAACTTTGATTATGAGGCAAATCTTGTGAACAAGGACAATCTTGTAGACAAATTTCTGGAACTTGGATTGACAAGGTATGTTGATACGGACTATCCACACTATGGAAATTATAATAATGGTGCTACCGATATTTCCGCCACTTTGTCTTTCATTCCGGTACGCATTGTTCTTGGTGATCTTTATCTTCTTCGTGGTAGAGATGTCAGTGACTATAAAACTGCTGCACAATATTATTATGATTATTTGAAAACTACAGAATCTGTTCTTTTACGTGATTATGTAGAAGTAATGAAGTCGAGATTCTCATCTACAGGATATACCGCTCTAGCAACTTCTCACGGAGCAACTATATGGGGGGCTTTTGCACAAACCTATAAAGATGAAGAAAAAAATGAGATTATCACATCAATACCAAGTTCTGCAAATACCCAATTTGGTACGATGCTGACTCGTGTTTCTGATATTTATGGCTATACAACCACATCCAGTCAAAGCACGGATGTAGGTACTAATGATGATGGTGAAGAAGAAGTTTCTACTTCTGGAGCTATTAGTGTTACTTCGACATACAAGGCTCAATTGACACCTTCCGATGCCTATAAGGGCCTTAGTGATGAACAGACCTATGTTTATTATAATCAATCATCACTTAGAAGAGAAGACTATACTTGTGGTGATGCCAGAAAAATGTTGGCTACCACAGAATATACTTATGAAGGTGAAGCCTATACTTTATGCTCAAAAGCAGCAAAAGCTTCTACATTCTATTATACCATTCCGGTATATCGCAGATGTTATATCTGGCTTAAACTTGCAGAGGCTATAAATAGAGCCGGTTTCCCACAGCATGCTTTTGCCATTCTCAAGGATGGTTTGAACAGAAACAATACTCCTTCTATTGCTACTGTCATGCATGTAGAGAATGTGCTGGATGAGAACGGAGAACAGCTTTATGATGAAGAGGGTAAAGCCCTTAGGGACACTACTTATACACGTGAGATGCAGTATAACACTCAAGGAGCATTGTATTATGTAGACAGTCTTGAGTATAAATCTTTCTTCCTCGATTTTACTGATGACCTATGGAATCCTAATTATGGTATCCATGCTCGTGGATGCGGTTTTGGATCGTGGCAATATGCAGAATCTCCGATTACCAATATTACAGGTAAGAATGATACTATTTCATTTGCATATGATGTACTCCTTGCTGCACAGGATGTAGATGTGAAGACTGCAGACAAGGCAACAATCATCAATGCAGTCGAGAATATTATCGTTGATGAGCTTGCTTTGGAGACATCTTTTGAAGGAAACCGTTTCCCGGACCTTGTTCGTATTGCAGGACATAAGAATGCAGCCGGACAGAATGGTACAGAATGGTTGGCCAATAAAGTTGCAAGCCGTGGTGTACGTACAGACAAGGAAGACCACACGCTTGTTCTTGGTTCTCGTGACGAAGCTGTCTATTCTAAACTTCTTGATCAGAAATATTGGTATTTCACCAAGCCCGTTTGGAATGTAAAGTAACAGTATTGACGAGTCAGATTTGAACTCTAATGTTTTGGGTTTTAAGGTTTTGAGGTTATGGCGTTGATGAATGAACATATAATCTTACGACTTTAAGACCCAAAACTTTATCAGTCCAAGTCTTTTTTCAGCTTTTATAATAATAAGACTAACTTTAATAATTAAATTTTAGCATGAATCTAAAGAAAATGTTTGCCTCTTGTGCATTGCTTCTGTTTGGTCTGTTTCAGATGAATGCACAGACTGATGTGACCAAGTATTTCTTGTCCAACTACAGTTTTGATGAGAATTTTGATTATCCTGCATCCAGTTCTGCCAAAGTGGGTCAGGAAATCCTTGAGATTCCGGGATGGACACCTAATTTTACCATTAATTACACCATTTCCGGTGTATATGAATTTGGTTTTAGTGGCACTTTCAATGAAGGAAGCGTTCCGGCTGTAGGCTATGACGGAGAAGCTGGAGGTGGTCTTGCTCTTTCTACCGGATGGAGCGAGACATTCGGCTATTATCAGACTGTCACTCTTCCGGCCGGCACCTATACGATAAAAGCACCTACTTACAACGGCTATACCGCTACAGCCGGTACCAGCGATTTGTCCTGGATACCTGAAACAGGCACAAAAGTGAAATCATCCGTCAGCAGCTACCCTTCCAATCAGTGGACACTTGATGAGATAACCTTTACTCTGACAAAAGCTACTACCGGCAAGATTCAGGTGGGCTATGTTGCCGGTGCAAATGGTTCTGCTAATTCTGCCAATCTTGTAATTGATTATGTGCAGCTTCTTGTTGAAAATATGGATAAATCTTCTCTTGAGGCATCCCTTGCTTCAGCCAATAAGTTCTATGGTGATGGTACAGGCAACGGTGCATCCGACCTGAAAGCGGCCATTGATGAAGCACAGTCCGTATATGATAATGCAGAGGCAGATGTGATAACCGTGCTCAATGCTGTAGAAAAACTTGATGCAGCTGTCGAAACTTATCGTATGTTGAATGTAAGTGAGGAGAATCCTCTTGACTATACATCATACATATTGAATTCTAATTTCGAGGTTGATGGTACAGCAAACTGGACCAATTCTAATTTTAGTACTCAGAGCAATAATTCTTTTATAAAGAAGTCTGGTGCTGCTTACATTGAAAAATGGGTCGCTTCCGGCTATAAGGTTGGTAATGCAAGTATCAGCCAGCAGTTGACCAATCTTCCTAACGGACGCTATAAGTTGACTGTGGCTGCTCAGAATTATAATCAGGCTGCCACATCCCAGCAATGCACCGGAGCTTATATTTATGCTGGCGACCAACAAGAACCGGTATATATTCCTGCCGACTACAGCGTTATATTTACGAATATTTCCGGCGAGGTTGAAGTCGGCTTCAAAGCAGAAAACGCATCAGGAAACTGGCTTGCTGTAGATAATTTCCGTCTCTATCTGATTGGTGAAGTCTCTTCTTCCGATGTGGTGGCAGAACTTCAGCGCATTATCGCTGCAGCAGAACCGCTTCTCGATAATATGATGCATACAACTGTGGCAGCCCAGCTTCAGACTGCTATCGATGCTGCCAAATTGATTACAGAGGAAAGTGACAATGCTTCCGTACAGTCTGCTGTCAAGAATCTTGAAGAAGCTGTAGAAGCAGCAAATATTTCCATTTCAGAATATAAAAAACTGGCAGATGCCATTGCTGTGGCAGCGGAAGCTTACGATGCAGACCTTGAGGGAGCTGCTGATTTCAAGGTGGCCATTGATGCAGCCATAGATTTATCAAAGAATGGCGATGCCACTTCTGCCGAGCTTGCAGAAGAAATCGTTGCTCTTGAAAAGGCGCAGCTTGCATTCAATATCTCAAATCCTACAGGAGCCACTCCTGTCGTGGTGACTAATCCGTACATTGCTCGCGGATGTAAGATTGCTTTCGGACGTGCCACATTTACTGCCAATGGCTCTACCATCAAGGAGCGCGGGTTCTGTTACAGTTCGGAGAACCGTGAACCTACTGTTCTTGATGAACGCAGTACATCTTATTATTCTCATGCAGGCAACATTTACTATATGAAAGATATTAAGCCTGCTACTGTATATTATGTACGTGCGTATGCCATTTCTACAGGCCATCAGGTGGGCTATGGCGATGTCGTAAAGATTGTGACTCTTCCTGAGGCGAACTGCACATGGTCTTGGAATGATGGCGGTTCGGCTGCCGAGAATGAGCGTTGCCGTGCAGCCATTGCCGAAGCTATGGAAGACTACAACTATTGCTCCGGTATTCGTGGTTTCCATCTTACCGGAAATTATGGTGCTAGTACTCAGACTGCCGATTGTTCTTACGGAGGCTGGATGCGTATCGGTCCTAATCCTTCATATCAGCGTACAGGAACAGTCCAGCATGAAACCAATCATGGATTAGGTGTCGGTACCACTCCACGCTGGTCTAATGATTCTGATTTGCGTCAGAATACAAATCACGGCTATTGGCTTGGTCGTCGTGCCAATGAATTGGTGAATTTCCTGGAAAATACTTCAAATAATGAAGTGCGTGTCACTGGTGACGCTACGCACATGTGGGCTACTCATGCCAATGGCGGTACCTCTACATTGCTGAACTATGGTATAAACGGTGCAAACGAAGACAATGGCAGCAAGCTGCTTTATTTCGCCAATGCTTTGCTTACCGAGTATCTTTGCGAGGATGGTCTTTGTCCTACTACCTCATATCAAAACGGTATGCCTTGCTACACATATAACTTTGATGAAGACAAGAAATATTACATTGTCAGCGAGAGTACTTCGCGAGGACTTTATGACGGAGGATTCCTCTATCAGCGAGGTGCTGTATCTTTGTCGTGGAAACCGTTTGAAACCGTCAACGACTCTGCCGCATGGTACATCGAATATGTTCCTTCAACAGGCTATTATCGTTTCAAGAATGCGATGTCCGGCAAATACATGACTCATTCATCTTCAAGCTCATCCATTACTCTTGCCACAAAGTCCACTCTTTCTGCTACCGAAAACTTCCAGTTGCTTCCGGGCAGGGTAGATGTGGAATTTGGTGATGCTGAAAACAGTTTCAAAACCTATGGCTATTGGTTCACTTGGTACAATGGAGGCAACAAGGCTATGCAGGCTAATGTTTTCAGCTCTCGTATAGGCTATGGTTCAAACTCTATCGTGAACTTCAATTTCTCAAATTCTGCCACAACGCAGCGTTGGATAATTGTCAGCGAGGATGAGCTTGAGGCATATAAGGCGGCATCTGTTGTCACGGGTATAAGCGATATTGTTGTGGATGACGCTATGCCGGATGCAGAAAAGACAGTCGTCGGCATTTATTCTATTGACGGTGTTCGTCTGCAACAGACACAGACCGGTGTGAATATCATCAAGTATTCCGATGGCACATCCCGTAAGGTTGTGGTCAAGTGATGGCCGATAGCTGACACTTATTACAAAATGACATTTTTTCTATCCCGATATTGCAGATATTACGTGAGTCGGTTTAAGAAAGTCTTGTAAGAAGGTGGGGAGCTTGCATGGTTTTTGCCGGTGTATTTACAGACTCCTCCGGCTTGTATTTTTGTGATTTGAGGGTGTGTCAAAATGAAAATGACTACTCCCAAAAGTTACGGATTGTAACTGCAATACTTAAATAGGGGTGTATCAAGCTCTGTATTGAGTAATGATATGCCCCTTTCTTTAGTCTTTTAGGATGTTCTAATTTCAAATTATAAGTTCATCTTTTCAGAAAATGAATTTTGACACACCCTCAAGCAGCAGTCTTTCTTAGAGACATTTTTTCTTTCTTTTTGACACTAAGCCCACCCGTAGCAAACAGAACTTTATTAACATAATTAAGATTCATTTGCACTTGATTGATTGTCGAATTTTTAAAATTTTATTGACAAGCAATTGATAATCAACAAAATACTATTCCAGCAAAACGATACGTTTTTTAGGTGCAAGAAGCACAGGCAGGGATGAAAATAGAATACATTGATAATCTGTGAGTTATAAAATTATCGTAAGCATTAACTGAAGTACACCTTTTAGTGGTTATAGTTGGGTAGTAATTTTG
>CAZKOB010000045.1:0-23415 GCA_964554265.1 uncultured Bacteroides sp.
TGACTCTCAATTTTCGATTGGGAAATTCTCAAACCATTTCTTTTTGACTATAACATTTCAAATTGTCAAAAAAAGCCCGTAATAAATGCTGCGGCTATAGCTGCTCCGTTGCAAGCCGGAAGATTAGTCTGCATACGGCTTGCGATAAGAGAGTGGCTTGCCGTGACAAGATGATGTTTGAGCTGTGGTTTGCAAGCGGCCACACTTTTTAGGTGAGAAAATTGAGATACCGGATGTACCGTTGTAGTATCCGCAGATAACGGGAGCATTGGGCAAAGAGCAATGGATGAAATGAATAAACAGTCTGTTGGAAAGTTCCTTCATTGAAAATAAACGAATCGACGAAATTTTGCCTGAGCATAACCGCCTTTTGACTTGCGGTCTGAACAGCTGGTGACAGCGTATAAAATCCGGACAGTGTCTAACACTTTATCATATTTTTTTGTTTCTTTAATAAAAAGGACGTACTTTTGCAACGGAAAAAAACAGACAGAAATAAAAGAAACAATCCAAGAATATGGCAGAAAGAAAAGTCAGAGTACGTTTTGCGCCAAGCCCTACAGGTCCGTTGCACATTGGCGGTGTGCGTACTGCATTATATAATTATTTGTTTGCCAAGCAGAATGGAGGTGATTTGATATTCCGTATAGAAGACACAGACTCCAATCGGTTTGTTCCCGGGGCAGAGGAATATATCATAGAATCGTTCAAATGGCTCGGCATAAAGTTTGATGAGGGTGTTTCGTTTGGCGGAAACTACGGTCCTTACCGTCAGAGTGAACGCAGAGACATATACAAGAAGTATGTGAAGCGGCTGCTTGATGATGGAAAGGCTTATGTGGCATTCGATACACCGGAAGAGCTGGACGCAAAGAGGAATGAGATAGAGAATTTCCAGTATGACGCGAAGACGAGAGGACTGATGCGTAACTCGCTCACTTTGCCGCAAGAAGAAGTGGAACGTTTGATAAACGATGGGGTTCAGTATGTGGTGAGATTTAAGATTGAACCGGGACGTGACGTGCATGTCGATGATATCATACGAGGTGATGTGAATGTCAACTCTTCCATTCTTGATGATAAAGTGCTGTATAAGAGTGCGGACGGATTGCCGACTTATCATCTTGCCAACATCGTGGACGACCATCTGATGGAGGTTACGCATGTTATACGTGGCGAAGAGTGGTTGCCTTCGGCGCCACTTCACGTCTTGTTGTATGAGGCTTTCGGATGGGCTGACACTATGCCGCGTTTTGCACATCTTCCGCTTCTGCTCAAGCCGGTAGGCAATGGCAAACTGTCGAAGCGTGACGGTGACAAACTCGGATTCCCTGTATTTCCGCTTGAATGGCATGATCCGAAGACGGGAGAGGTGTCGTCAGGATACCGTGAGAAAGGCTATTTGCCGGAGGCTGTTGTCAACTTTCTCGCTCTGCTCGGATGGAATCCGGGAAATGATCAGGAGGTGATGTCGATGGATGAACTTATCCGGCTTTTTGATTTGTCGAAATGTTCAAAGAGTGGTGCGCGCTTCGATTATGTAAAGGGTGTATGGTTCAACCATCAGTATCTTCTTCGGAAAGACAATGAGGAATGGGTTCCTGATTTTGACAAGATTCTTCGGGCGAATGGCATAGAGGCTACTGCGGAACAAGAGGCTGCTGTTGTTGGCATGATGAAGCAGAAGGTCGTGGAATATGTGGACAATGATGGCAACAAGAAAAAGAGAAATGTCAGTTTTGTCAGTGACCTGTGGCCGTTGTGCGACTTCTTCTTCTCTGCTCCGAAAAAATATGACAAGGAAGATAAGTTTGTGCGCAAGAACTGGAAGGAAACGGCCACGGCCGACATGAAAGAGCTTGTGGAAATACTCCGCGGACTTGCTGATTTCTCTGTCGAAGGGCAGCGGCAGGTTGTGGATGCGTGGGCTGAAGCTACAGGAAAGAAACCTTGGAATGTATGGCGTGTATGTCTTGTCGGGACCGGGATGGGACCTGACATGTATGAGCTTGCGGCTTTCTTAGGAAAGGATGAGACAATAAGAAGAATGGAACTTGCCATAGAACAACTTGGATAAAGTTGACCGTCAAGAGTTGAAATATTAGGAGTCTGGATACAATCGTTTCCGATAGAGGCTATAATTGCAGAAAAGGAGAAGAGAGCGTATGGTGCTTTGTGTACCGATCTCTTCTTTGCTTCGTGGCCTCATTTGCCCTAATCTTTTGAATCCTGACCAAGTAATCAATATTTAATACCTTTTCGATCGCTTCAAAATGAACATTCTCTATAGTATTGCATTGTATGTCTATGCTCTCGGTGCACTTGTGGCAGCGATATTCAACAAGAAGATACGTACCCTTGTAAAAGGACAGGTGCGTTCGTTCGGTGTACTTCGCAGGAACATAAGTAGCACAGACCGTGTAGTATGGTTTCATGCAGCATCTCTCGGAGAGTTCGAACAGGGAAGACCTTTGATGGAGCGTCTGCGGAAGACACATCCTGAGTATAAGATATTGCTGACCTTTTTCTCGCCTTCCGGGTATGAAGTGAGAAAAAATTATGATGGTGCAGATGTCATTTGCTATATGCCTTTTGATACTCCGGGAAATGTGGCAAGCTTTTTGCGGCTTGCACATCCGGAAATTGCAATATTCATTAAGTACGAGTTTTGGCACAACTATCTTACTTCTATGCGCCGGCATGGAATAAAGACTTACAGTGTATCGAGTATCTTCCGTCCGCAGCAGCACTTCTTCAAATGGTACGGTTCTACGGAAGTGCTTCGTTGTTTTACTCATTTGTTTGTACAGAATGAAGTCTCAAAAGAACTTCTTTCACAGCATGGCATCGGTAATGTGACTGTTGTCGGAGATACGCGGTTTGACAGGGTGCTTGACATACGTAATCAGGCCGCTCCTCTTCCTTTTGTGGAAAGATTTAAATGTGGCAGGCCCACTTTTGTAGCGGGTAGCAGTTGGCAACCGGATGAACAAATCTATATACCTTACTTCAATATTCACAAAGACTGGAAGCTTGTTATTGCTCCTCATGTGATCAGTGAACATCATTTGAATGAAATCTTCTCCTTGCTTGAAGGCAGGAAGGTGGTGCGTTATACGGAAATGGAACGCTATTCAGGTGATTTGGCCGTGCGTGATGAACTGTTGGAAGATGCCGAAGTGTTGATTGTGGATTGTTTTGGCAAACTCTCAAGTATTTACCGTTATGGCGAGGTCGCGCTCGTTGGCGGAGGGTTCGGTGCTGGCATTCACAATGTGCCGGAAGCGGCAGTTTATGGCATACCTGTATTGTTCGGGCCGAACAACAAAAAGTTCCGTGAGGCGCAGCATCTGTTGAAATGCGGAGGTTCGTTTGAATATACTGATTACGATTCGTTCACCTCGTTGATGGATGGTTTTGTTGGCAATCCGCTGTTGCTGAAAGAGGCCGGTAGGAAGGCCGGAGATTATATTTGTACTCATGCCGGTGCTGCAGACAAATGTTTTGAAGCGATATTTTGACTGTTACATAGAACTGCGTATAAACAGCGTGATAGTACTTAGTAGTTTGGTCACCACTATTTACTGATAATCTGCGTATTGTGCAACTTTTTCTCTAAAGAAAAATGATTCTTTATCTTGTCAGTGTGAAAATCCCATGATTTTATGTACTTTTGCCGTAGTAAAGATATATTGCAATTTTGTAAGCTAATAATTTTTTGAAAATGAAGATACATTTCAATATTGAATATAAAACGAAATGGGGAGAAGAACTACGTGTCATATTAAAGATGATGCAAGGCTATTCTCTTGTAACAGAAAAAGAGTATTTGCTTGAAACATACGATGGGGTGTTTTGGGAAGGTGAAGTCGTGTTCGATAATAGTCCGGCAGACAGAGTGGAATATAAATATGCACTATATTCTGACGGCAATCTCGTGTGGACAGAATGGGAAGTAGCTCCACATATTATAAATTTCACAGACAAAGGGAACCCGGACTATCTTGTCGATGATTTATGGCGCCCTATACCGGCAGAACTTCCTCTTTTTAGTTCTGCATATACAGAATGTATCGCTTGTCACGAACAAAGCACGAATCTTTCTTATTTCCGTCAGACATTGCAGTTCAGAGTCGTAGAGCCACGTCTTCGTAAAGGTGAATATCTTGCTATAGCAGGAAATATTTCACAGCTTGGAGGGTGGACGAAACCTGTGCGGATGTCGCTTGTCGCGCTTCAAGAGTGGGCTGTCAATATAGACGCTTCACTGATTTACCACCCTGTTGAGTATAAATATGTCATTGTTGACAGCAATAACAACATACTTCAGTGGGAAGAAGGCATGAACCGCAGGATTGGCAGTCTGAAACTTGGAAAGAATCAAGTATGGTTGAAGTCTGATTCTGCCCCCAAATTTAGTATTTCCAATTGGAAGTGTGCCGGTGTCGTTGTTCCTGTGTTTTCTTTACGTTCTGAAAAAAGCTATGGCATAGGCGATTTCGGGGATATGAAAGCTTTGATTCGTTGGGTTGCCAGGACAGGAATGCATGCCGTTCAGATTCTGCCAATAAATGATACGACAAAGACCGGTACGAAGGCTGATTCCTATCCGTATAATGCCATCAGCATTTATGCGCTTCATCCGATATACTGCAATATTGAATCGCTTGGCAAATTGAATGACAGGCTGAAGATGGAAGATTTCATGATTAAGCAGCAGGAGCTTAACGCACTTTCTCAGCTTGATTATGAGGCTGTTTATTCATTAAAACAGGAATACTTCCGGTTGATGTATGTTCAGGAAGGAACGAAAGTGCTCAAATCAGAAGGCTTTGATGAGTTCTTTGTAGAAAATTCTTATTGGCTTGTCCCTTATGCAGCCTTTTGCCATTTGCGTGACAAGAATGGAACACCGGAATTTGCACATTGGAAGCAATATTCTACCTACGATAAAGCGGAGATTGAAAACCTGTGCAGTGTCGGTAGTCCGGCATACCATGATATAGCCTTTTATTACTATGTCCAATATCAATTGCATCTGCAGATGTTGGACGTAAAACGTACAGCACATGAATATGGTGTCATCATAAAGGGGGATATACCTATAGGCATAAGTCGCAACAGTGTGGAGGCATGGACAGAACCTGCTCTCTTCAACCTTGACAGTCAGGCAGGTGCTCCGCCTGATGATTTTTCTGTCAATGGACAGAACTGGGGATTCCCGACTTACAATTGGGATGCCATAGAGGCTGATGGGTGCCAATGGTGGATACGGAGATTCAGAAAGATGGCCGACTACTTCGATGCGTTCCGAATAGACCACGTGCTTGGTTTCTTCCGTATTTGGGAAATCCCGATGACAGCCGTTTATGGTTTGCTTGGACAGTTCTCCCCTTCATTGCCGATGAGTGTCAATGAGATAGAGAGCTATGGGCTGCATTTCAGGAAGAATTTCATGACAAGCCCATATATCACAGACGATACTCTTGAACATATATTCGGATATAGGGCGGATATTGTGAAACTGTTGTATCTCGACAAACGTGATGATGGATTCTATGATCTGAAACCTCAGTTTGATACGCAGCGGAAGATTGAATGCGCTTTTTCTCATAAGACGGACAAGGACAGTTGCGATATGCGTGATGGATTGTATTCTTTAGTCAGTGATGTGCTGTTTATTGCAGATCGGCATTTTCCTGCCATGTACCATCCTCGTATATCCGCACAGCATGGATTTGCGTATCGTTCTCTTTCGGAATGTGAAAAGCAGGTCTATAATAATTTGTACAATCATTATTATTATCATCGGCATAACGATTTCTGGTATAAGGAAGCCATGAAAAAGCTTCCGTTGCTCACTCAGGCCACTCGTATGCTTGTTTGTGCTGAAGACCTCGGCATGGTTCCGGATTGTGTGGCATGGGTGATGGAGCAACTTCGTATTCTCAGTCTGGAAATTCAAACCATGCCCAAGTCTTCCGGTGCCGAATTCAGCCAATTACAATACAACCCTTATCGTTCTGTGAGTACGATCTCTACGCATGATATGCCTACTTTGCGCCAGTGGTGGGAAGAAGACAACGAACGCTCCCAGAGGTTTTACAATCATGCTCTTCACAAAGATGGACCGGCGCCGCGTGTGCTTCCTGAATGGTTGTGCGAAGAGATTGTTACCCGCCATCTGTTCTGTCCTTCCATGTTGTGCCTGCTTTCACTTCAAGACTGGTTGTCGATGGACGGAACATTGCGTAATCCGGATGCTTCCGCCGAACGTATTAATATACCTGCCGATCCGCATCATTATTGGCGGTGGAGAATGCATTTGACTTTGGAACGTCTTGTGGATGCCGATGAGTTTAATGACAAGCTCCGTATGCTTATAGAGCGTTCAGGAAGAGGATAGGTTTGGACTTGTTAAGGTGTAAGAGAGATGAAAGAAGAAAAAAAGGAACGGTCAAGATACAGCAAGGGCAAATTTCTAATTACATTTTGTGTGAGCATGCTTTTCATGGCAGCAGTGCGTCACGGATTTTCCATTGAGCTTCCTGATACGACATACCATAATCTGCGAATGGATACATGGCGGGTGGCTGATATGGGGAATTCCGAAGCAGCGCCAACTGCCGATGTCGAAAATTTGATGATTCCGGGTGAGATTTCTGTGTCTGTGGTTGACAGTATGGATGTGGAAGGTGAATTGGTGAGCAAACATATGGATGTCAAGGATTCTGTACGTTCGGATGGTTTGACGGAGGGCGGTGTATGCCATAACAAGGTGATTGGAGTTTACAGTTTTGACAAATGCTTTCCGGATATCAATGACGTTCAGCTTGAAGCGGCACAGTTGAATGGAATTGCTCCTGTCCATACGCGAGAGGAGGCCCAGATGCTTGTGGCGAGCAATAAGCTTGTGAATATCAGTAACTCACCGTTTTATACTGTTGATGATTTGAGCCATTCCATGCCGTATCTTGTGCCTAAAGCTCAACAACTCCTTAATACCATAAGCGTCAATTTTATTGATTCCCTACGCTCCAAAGGGATGCCGCCGCATTTGTTGATGGTGACTTCCGTATTGCGCACGGGTAGCGATGTGCGGCGTTTGCAACGTGGCAATGTGAATGCTACTACCAATTCGTGCCATTGCTATGGTACCACGGTTGACATAGCTTATAATAGGTTCGTTCCTGTGATGGGGCATTATAATGAGGATGTCCGAAAACTTACGAGGTGGGATTTTGAGATGAAGTTGGTATTGTCGGAGGTCCTCTATGACCTTCGTAAACAAGGATTGTGTTATGTAAAATATGAGAGGAAGCAGGGATGTTTTCATCTTACAGCGAGATAGTCGTTCTGTTTCTTTTTGCAGATACCATAAAACGGTTGCATTTTAAGGTTTTCCTGTCTGTTCGGACAAACCTTGAGATGTAACCGTTTTTTTAAAAAAATAACAGATTCTTTAGAAGGCTCAAGATGTGGGCACATAAGATACTTATGTTTCAAGTGGGGGTCTTGCAAACTTATTTCTGGTTGTTGTATTCAAGACTCCTTAAATCCATCATTTTTAGTTCTGAATGGTTTTTGGATTTCCGCATAACCTGTTTTCTTCTGTAGAATATTAAAACTAATTGTGTTACAGCCTGTTAAAATTTAAATTCGCCCCACTGAGAAATTGTTTTCACCGCACTGTTTTTTATAATCAGCAGTGCTGATTTAAGAAAGCATTGCGGTAATTTTGACTTTTCAGTGGGACGGAACTAAATTTTAATTCCCCCGATAGAGTTTATATATGTATGAGAAAAAACGGTTACTGTGTGTCGGGCAGGTCTGATTATGGGCTGCTGGAACTGTATTTGGACACAAGAAATCATCTGTCGTGTATAGGTTTATGTATTAGGATTCCCTCTCCGTATGCTTTATGGACCGGTATAAAAGTTGTGAAAGGAACAGAATAATGTCCCTTTTTCGCCAAAATTGTATGCTTTTAGACTGATAAAATAAAAACAACATGCAATTTCTTCTTGAGATTAAATAAAAAATACGTATATTTGTAGCCTATTTATGCCGAAGGGGCAAGAAAAGAGAATTACGAGTTGATTCCGCCTCCCGGTCAAAACCGTTTTTTAATAATTAAATATCAAAAATGTACGTAATTGTAGAAATTAACGGTCAGCAGTTTAAGGCAGAAGAAGGCAGAAGACTCTTCGTTCAGCACATTCAGAATGTTGATGCCCAGGCGACTGTTGAATTTGAAAAGGTGTTGTTGGTAGACAACAATGGTACTGTAGTTGTCGGTGCACCTGTAGTAGAAGGTGCGAAAGTGGTATGCGAAGTTCTTACACCGCTTGTAAAGGGTGACAAGGTTCTCGTATTTCACAAGAGAAGAAGGAAGGGCTACCGTAAGCTCAGAGGGCATCGTCAGCAGTTCACGGAGTTGAAGATAACACAGGTAATTGCTTAACAAAACATTAAAAAGGAGAAAGAAACATGGCACATAAGAAAGGTGTAGGTAGTTCGAAGAACGGACGTGAGTCACATTCAAAACGACTTGGTGTTAAGCTTTTTGGTGGTCAGTTCGCAAAGGCTGGTAATATCATAGTTCGCCAGAGAGGGACACGGCATTATGCGGGAAAGAACGTGGGTATGGGTAGTGACCACACCCTTTACGCACTTGTAGACGGTTTTGTCACTTTCAAACGTGGGCGTCTTGATCGCAGCATAATTTCAGTAAAGCCGGTAGAAGCTTCTGCTGAAGCATAAATGGTATCGCAGAAGGAGTGTGGGGAAGGTTCTCTTCCTGAAAGCTTCTTTCCGCCGATGTCGGAAACAAAATAATTATAGAATCCACATTCTGAATAGGAAATAAGAATATGTCAAAGATTTGTCAGATTACTGGAAAAAGGTCCAGAGTAGGAAACCATGTTTCCCACTCGGTACGCAGAACAAAGAGAATGTTCGATGTCAATTTGTTCACCAAGAAATTCTACTATGTAGAAGAAGACTGCTGGATTGTGCTCAAAGTCAGTGCAGCAGGTCTCCGTATCATCAACCGCATAGGTCTTGATGCAGCCCTCAAGCAAGCTGTTGCCAAGGGGTATTGTGACTGGAAAGATATTCGGGTTATTGCATAATAAAAGTTAGGGAGAAAACAGAAATGGCAAAGAAAGCTAAAGGTAACAGAGTGCAGGTAATCCTTGAATGCACAGAAATGAAGAACAGCGGTCTGCCTGGAACATCACGTTATGTGACGACAAAGAACCGCAAGAATACTCCGGATCGTTTGGAGCTTAAAAAGTATAACCCTATCCTTAAGAAAGTTACAATTCATAAGGAAATAAAATAATACAACTGAATTATGGCAAAGAAAACCGTCGCTACCCTTCAGAATAAGGACAGCCGTTCTTTTACAAAGGTTATCAGAATGTGTAAGTCTCCAAAGACTGGCGCGTATGTATTTGATGAAAGAATGCTTCCTAATGAAAGCGTGAAAGATTTCTTGAAGAAGTAAGCGCTTTAATAGTCAATGTAATAGCTGTATCTTGCATTCTGTGGGATACGGGTATTTTATAGAGCCTCTCCATATAACTTTTGGAGAGGTTTTTTTGTCCTTTCAGCCTAAAGGTTGTATATTTGCAAAGGTAGACTTGCTTTTTTAGTGTGTCTGCTGAATCGATATATAGTGATGTTGCATTAAAAAAGTATGTATGGGATTCTTTGATTTTTTCTCAAAACAAAAAAAAGATACACTTGACAACGGTCTTTCCAAGACGAAAGAGAGCGTATTCGGAAAAATAGCGCGTGCGGTAGCAGGCAAGTCCAAGGTTGATGATGAGGTACTTGACAATCTTGAAGAAGTGCTGATAACTTCAGATGTGGGGGTGGAGACAACATTGGAAATCATACGCAGGATAGAGGAACGTGTGGCACGCGACAAGTATGTCGGCACTTCCGAACTTAACCGCATATTGCGTGAAGAGATAGCCGCTCTCCTTATAGACAACAATACGAGTGATACAGAAGGATTCCAGATCCCCTCTTCTCGTAAGCCGTATGTCGTGCTTGTAGTAGGAGTAAATGGTGTAGGCAAAACAACGACAATCGGGAAATTGGCATATCAGTTTAAGCATGCGGGATATAAAGTGTGTCTTGGTGCAGCGGACACGTTCCGTGCTGCGGCTGTAGAGCAGCTGTGCATTTGGGGCGAGAGAGTCGGTGTACCTGTCGTAAAACAACAGATGGGGGCCGATCCGGCTTCTGTAGCTTATGACACGGTCAGTTCAGCAGTAGCAAATGGAGCGGATATTGTGCTGATAGATACCGCCGGACGTCTGCATAACAAGGTGGGGCTGATGAACGAGCTGACGAAGATAAAGAATGTAGTCAAGAAAGTGGTTCCGGAAGCTCCTGATGAGGTACTTCTTGTACTTGACGGCTCTACAGGACAGAATGCTTTTGAACAGGCAAAACAATTTACCAAAGCGACAGAAGTGACTTCGATGGCTATTACCAAGTTGGACGGAACGGCAAAAGGCGGTGTCGTAATAGGAATATCGGAGCAATTTAAGATACCGGTCAGATATATTGGCCTTGGTGAAGGAATGGAAGACTTGCAACCTTTCAACCGCAAGGAATTTGTTGATTCGTTATTTGGCGAGGACTGATAATGGCAGGAGAATAAGGGAACAGCTTTTCTCTTGTTTTCCGGTGAATGTTTTTTATGAGAAAAAATACAATAGACATAATAACTCTCGGTTGTTCCAAAAATCTTGTGGATTCGGAACGTCTTATACGTCAGCTTGAAATCAATGGTTATCGTGTGACTCATGATGCCGAAAATCCTCAAGGGGAGATAGCAGTGATAAACACGTGCGGATTTATCGGAGATGCAAAGGAAGAATCGATAAACGTGATTCTTGAATTTTGTCAGGCAAAGGAAGAAGGACGTCTCAGACAGCTTTATGTTATGGGATGTCTTTCCGAACGGTATCTGAAGGAACTGGGCAAGGAAATACCACAGGTAGATAAATTTTATGGAAAGTTCAACTGGAATGAGCTGCTTGCGGATTTGGGTAAGGCATACGATTCGGAGCATTGCCATGAACGCCGTATAACCACTCCGAAACATTATGCTTATCTGAAGGTGTCGGAAGGTTGTGACAGGAAATGCGCTTATTGTGCCATTCCTATCATTACGGGCAGGCATGTTTCGCGTCCGATGGAAGATGTCGTTGCAGAAGTAGAGAGGCTTGTGGCAGATGGTGTCAAGGAGTTTCAGATTATTGCTCAGGAACTTACATACTATGGTGTAGACCTGTACAAGCGCAGGGCAATAGCCGAGCTTGTGGAACGTATTGCGGATGTTAAGGGGGTGAAATGGATAAGGTTGCATTATGCTTATCCCAATAATTTCCCTTATGAACTTCTTCGTGTCATGCGTGAGAAGAAGAATGTATGTAAATATCTGGACATTGCTTTGCAACATATCAGTACCAAAGTGTTAGGCAATATGCGTCGGGGTGTCACTTCTGAAGAGACATACGAACTTATAGAGCGGATACGTAGAGAGGTTCCGGGAATACATCTCCGTACCACCTTGATGGTGGGTTTTCCGGGAGAAGGCGAGGAAGAGTTTGGAGAACTGAAGGACTTTGTACGTCGTGCCAGATTTGAGCGTATGGGGGCATTTGCTTATTCGGAAGAAGAAGGAACTTATGCGGCGCGCCATTTCAAGGATGATATTTCAGATGAGGTGAAACAGCGGCGTCTGGCTGAACTGATGGAACTTCAGCAAAAAATATCGGCAGAGGTACAGGCTGAGAAAGTGGGCAGCAGAATGAAGGTCGTTATAGACAGAAGGGAGGGTGAGTACTATGTCGGCAGAACTGAATATGATTCTCCGGAGGTTGATCCTGAAGTCTTGATACCTGTATCTGACGGGGTCTTGAGAATGGGATGTTTCTATGATGTGGAAGTGACGGATTCTGATGATTTTGACCTCTATGCTAAAAGAATAAGGTGATAAAGATATGTTTGGAATGATGAATAATGATAGTCTGCTGCTGTGGATTTCTCAAAAAGGAGAAATTAGGACAGTTGGGTTCGTTAATTGAAACTGAAAAAAAATCGAATATCCGAGAATATGGAAGAGAAAAAAGAAAAAAAGGACAAGAACTTGTCTGAAGATCAGGTGCATGCAGAAAAGACGGAGAATGAATTCGCGGGAATTGATATGGTCATTTCTACTCCGGAAAGTATGGACGAGCTGCGTATGCGTTTGGAAGAGGCACGTAAAAATGAGGAGGAAACAAAGCGTATTGCTGAGGAGGCTCACGAAGAGGTGCGGAAATTGGAACGTATTATGAAGTATCTCGAATCAAAGCCAAAGCCTCAAGGAACTGAAGCCGACGTGCCTTCTTCGACAGAAGATGCTTCTTCTGCCGGGACTTCTTACAAAAAGAAGGATGATGACGAGGAAGAGGCAGATGAAGAAGATGAATATGACAGTAAAAAATATTACCGGAAGAGACGCTTTTGGTTTTGGGTGTTTGTTATTGCTGCCGGAGTTCTTTTGGCTGCGATAAGCATTTTTATGTACAGATATATTTCAGATGATGGCCAAGAGTATATAGAGGTCGTTTATGGTGAAAGCGCTTCCGGCAAAGACAGTGCCCAGACTGCAAGTTCAGGTGATTCTCTGAAGGCAGCTGCATCTTCTGATACAATTTTGAATACAAAAAACAAGAAGTCGTCAGAAAACAATAATAAAAAGATGCCGAAAGCTGTGGGTTCTGTAAAGCCAGAAACAGAAGCTGCAAATTCTTCGACTTATACCGTACAGAAAGGGGAGACTTTGTT
This sequence comes from uncultured Bacteroides sp., assembly GCA_964554265.1. Lineage (GTDB taxonomy): Bacteria > Bacteroidota > Bacteroidia > Bacteroidales > Bacteroidaceae > RGIG8745. The sequence goes on from CAZKOB010000045.1 coordinate 12,859, forward strand.
TGCTATCTCCAAGAAAATCTATGGTACAACAGATTCAGTCAAGGCTATCATACGTGTTAATGATCTTGATAATCCGAATAAGATTTCTTATGGGATGATTATAAAATTGCCTTAATTCTACAATCTTTTTTTATTGGAATACGGAGCCACATGATACCTTGTGTCTGGTACTTGCGGCTCTCTTTTTGTTGCCGGGTTTTTAAATACTCTTAAAATACATAACGGTGGCATTCTTTTTATGGAATTTTAAAAGAAACTGTTAAATGAAAGTGGTATTTTTGCGCAAAGAAATTAATAAACAAACGATATTTTATGGCAGAATCTATAGATATTCGCGAGTTGAATGAGCGGATAGAAAGACAGAGTGCTTTCGTTACAAATATTATGACTGGTATGGACCAAGCTATTATTGGTCAGAAACATCTTGTGGAATCCTTGCTGATAGGTCTGTTGTCCAATGGACATGTTTTGCTTGAGGGAGTTCCGGGATTGGCAAAGACTAAGGCGATAAAAACTCTTGCGTCCTTGATTAATGCACAGTTCAGTCGGATTCAGTTCACACCGGACTTGTTGCCTGCAGATGTAATCGGTACAATGATTTATAGCCAGAAAGACAGTACGTTTATAGCAAAAAAAGGACCGGTGTTTGCTAATTTTGTTCTTGCAGATGAGATAAACCGTGCTCCTGCGAAAGTGCAGAGCGCCCTTCTTGAGGCCATGCAGGAGCGTCAGGTCACAATAAGTACGACTACCTACGATCTTCCTCAACCGTTTCTTGTACTTGCCACACAAAATCCGATAGAGCAGGAAGGAACATATCCTCTTCCGGAAGCTCAGGTTGACCGTTTCATGCTGAAGGTGGTTATCGACTATCCGAAGCTTGAAGAGGAAAAGAAGATAATTCGTCAGAATATTTCCGGAACAAAAATCAATATAAAACCTATAATGGGCACATCAGATATTGAAGAGGCCCGAAAGGTTGTATGTGATGTATATCTTGATGAGAAAATAGAACAGTATATTGCAGACATTGTATTTGCTACTCGCTATCCGGAGAAATACAATCTTAAAGATCTTAAAGGACTCATCGGATTTGGAGGTTCACCGCGTGCTTCAATAAACCTCGCTCTCGCCGCTCGTGCTTATGCTTTCATAAAGCATAGAGGTTATGTGGTTCCGGAAGACATACGTGCCATAGCTCATGATGTGCTTCGTCATCGTATAGGGCTTACATATGAGGCGGAAGCAGGAAATGTCACTTCTGAAGAGATTGTAAGCCGTATAATCAACAAGGTTGAAGTGCCATAATTGCTTGCGCATAGTTCTATATATGTATCTCTTGTGTCCGGATGATTCAGGAGCTGTGTATATGTGAAATGTTGTTTGGAGTCAGAAATGACGCATCAGTTGATATGATTGTTTCAATTCGATTTGTAGATAAAGTAAAATGGAAACATCTGAATTGTTGTCTCAGGTAAGGAAGGTAGAAATAAAGACAAGAGGACTCTCCAATAATATATTTGCAGGAGAGTATCATTCTGCTTTCAAAGGACGGGGCATGGCATTCTCTGAGGTTCGCGAATATCAGTATGGTGATGATGTCCGCGATATAGACTGGAATGTTACGGCTCGTCTGGACAAGCCGTATGTGAAAGTTTTCGAGGAAGAACGTGAGCTGACAGTTATTTTGATGGTGGACGTGTCTGGCAGTCTGGATTTTGGAACTTCACATCAAACCAACCGTCAGATGGCGGTGGAAATAGCAGCAACATTGGCTTTTTCAGCCATACAGAACAATGATAAAATTGGTGTAATATTCTTTTCGGATAGAGTGGAGAAATTTATTCCGCCTAAGAAGGGACGTAAACATATTCTTTTCATTATTCGGGAACTGTTGGATTTCAAGCCTGCAAGTGACAAGACTGATATTGGCAAAGCTGTAGAATTTATGACAAATGCGATAAAGAAACGCTGTACCGTTTTTTTGTTGAGTGACTTTTTTGATCGTAAAGACTTTACACAGCAGTTGACGATAGCTAACAGAAAACATGATGTCGTCGCTCTTCAGATTTATGATCAGAGATTGGCTGAACTTCCGGACGTGGGTATTATGAAGGTGCGTGATGCGGAAACAGGTGATGAGGTTTATGTGGACACATCATCAAGAGCCGTGCGCTGTGCCCATCATGAATGGTGGATACGTTATCAGGCTTTTGTACGTAATGTTTTCACAAAATCGAATATAGACAGTGTTTCTGTACGTACAGATGAAGATTATGTTAAGGCCCTGATGAACCTGTTCAAAAAGCGTAGTTGATATATGTATATGAATGTAACAAAATGCAGATGGTGGTATCTGTTAATCCTTGCATTCTGTCTGTGTATGACTGCAAAGTCGCAAGTGACAGTCGATGCCAAGATAGATTCAACCCATATTTTTATTGGTGAACATGTCGGTATTACTCTTGAAGTAAGTGCCGATCAGGGCAAGAAAGTGGAATTGCCTGATTATGATTCTTTGCAACACATTATGCCGGGGATAGAGTTTGTGAGCTCCACAAAAACGGATACAAACTATATCAATGACGGTAAGCGTATGCTGCTTTCCAAAAAATACATCATTACTTCTTTTGATACAGCGTTGTATTATATTCCCCCTATGGTTGTTAAGGTGGGGAAAGATGAGTTTAAGTCAAAGAATCTTGCACTCAAGGTCTATACTTTTGACGTAGACACCTTACATCTTGATAGTATATTTGGTATAAAAGGAGAGATGGAACCTCCTTTTGTGTGGGAAGATTGGACTTTGATGCTTGGACTTTCTTTGATTGTGCTTGTAGTCGCGTTGATGCTTATTTATGTAGTTATTCGTTTGAAGGACAATAAACCAATAATACGTCATATAAGGTTGAAGCCTCGTGTCGCCCCTCATAAAGTTGCAATGCAGAATATAGAGCGTATAAAGAAAGAAAAAATTTGGCAGAGTGAAGATTCAAAGGAATATTATACACAGCTGACAGATACTTTGAGAAAATATATAAATGAGCGCTATGGTTTCAATGCCATGGAAATGACATCTGACGAAATCATACAGCGCCTCAGTGAAGTGAATGACGAACAGGCTATCAGCGAGTTGAGAGATTTGTTGCAGACCGCTGACCTTGTTAAGTTTGCCAAGTATAATGCACTTATAAATGAGAACGACCGTAATCTTGTCAGTGCGATAGAATATATCAACCAGACAAAGATTGAGGAAGAAGTGAAACCTCAGCCGACAGAAATCGTTGTAGTAGAACATCGTTCGAAGGTGACAAAGAATATTCTTGTATTCAGCGTTTGTATTGCAGTTGTTGTGCTGATAAGTGTTGTAGCCTATATGATTTATCGAATATTTTTTCTTTATATATAACATTAAATAATGGTTTTTAAGAATCCATATTTTTTTGCATTGCTTGGTATACTGATTCCTTATATAATTTGGTATGTACTGAGGAATAAGAAGAGTCAGCCTGCCATGAAGATGCCGGAGACATTGAAGTATAGGTATGTGCATAAATCCTTCCGGTTGTATTTGATGCATGTGCCGTTCATACTAAGAATAGTTCTTCTGGTACTTGTAATAATTATTCTGGCGCGTCCGCAGAGCAGACATACTTGGAGCGATACGGATGTGGAAGGTATAGATATTATGCTTGCAGTCGATGTATCCACAAGTATGCTTACACAGGATTTCAAGCCTAACCGTGTTGAGGCTCTTAAGGAGATTGCGCGGCGATTTGTTGAGAAGCGCCAAAGTGATAATATCGGACTGACATTCTTTGCCGGTGAGGCTTATACCCAATGCCCTCTTACGACAGACCATGCCATGCTCATGAACCTTTACGATAGTGCTGATTGTCAGATGGCTGCTCGTGGTACTATTGAAGATGGTACGGCTATTGGTGATGGCATTATGAATGCTTTGTTACGTTTGCGCTCAAGTAAAGCAAAGTCGAAAGTTATCATACTTCTTACGGATGGTGTGAATAACAGCGGAAATATTTCTCCGCTTACGGCCGCAGAGATTGCCAAGAAAAACAAGGTGAGGATATATACTATAGGAATAGGAAAGAATGGTATGGCACCTTATCCGCTTCCTACCGGAGGGACTGTCATGATGCCGGTTGAAATTGACGAGCAGACGATGACGAATATATCGGAACTGACAGGAGGACGGTATTTCCGTGCTCAGAAAAACGCTGAACTTGATGCCGTCTATCAGGAGATAGACAAGATGGAACGTACAAAATTCAACGTAAGGCAGTATAGTAAGCGTAATGAACTATATGAACCGTTCGCATTTGCTGCATTGATTGTTTTTCTGTCTGAGATATTAATGCGTATTGTTGTTTTGAAGAGATTACCGTAATATGTAGTTGTTATTATGTTCAGATTTGCTCATCCGTTATATTTATATCTTTTGCTGCTGATTCCTGTGGCAGTCTTTGCATATACCATGTTGCGGAGACGTATGAAGAAAAGCTTGATGCGTTTCGGCGATTTGGAACTGCTGCGCAATTTTATGCCGGACGTTTCCTCTGTCCGCAGAAATGTGAAATATGCACTCATGATGTTTGCGCTTGGTTTGCTTATTGTGCTGATGGCGCGTCCTCAGTTTGGAACGAGAAATGAAGAAGTCAAGCGTTCCGGTATAGAGGCTGTTATTGCTGTTGATGTGTCAAATTCGATGCTATGTGAGGATGTGACGCCGAGCCGACTTGACAAGGCAAAGATGATTGTAAGCAAACTTATCGAACAGTTAGATGAAGATCGGGTAGGGCTTGTTGCTTTTGCCGGGAGTGCCATAACTCTTCTGCCTGTTACATCCGATTATATTTCAGCTAAAATGTTTCTTGAACAGTTGCATCCTTCTACGATTGCAGTGCAAGGCACAAATCTTAGTGAGGCTATTGAACGATCTGTTGCCGGATTTTCCGACAAGAAAACAGTAGGTCGTGCATTAATTCTTATTACAGACGCTGAAGATAATGAGGACGGTGCTGTTGAAGCTGCTAAGGTGGCTCAGGAAAAAGGAATACGCATATTTGTTCTTTCAGTAGGAACTCCTTCCGGTGGCCCTATACCGATGGGGCATGGAGAATACAAGAAGGATTTAAGCGGTAATGTGGTTACTACCAAGTTGAATGAACAAGTAGGAAAGCAGATAGCCAAGTCTGGCAATGGTATATATATAAATGTGGACCAGACAGATCAGGCCCAAGCTGTTTTGGAGAGGGAGATAGCAAAGATGCAAAAGGAAGATATTCTGGCAACAATGTATTCAGAGTATGATGAACAATTTGTTGCTGTTGCTTTGCTTGTCTTTCTGTTTCTTGTTGTTGAAATGTGTATAATGGAGAAGAAAAACCCGTTATTCAGGAATGTTAAGTTGTTTCGCTGAAAATTAATATGTTGTGTGCTATGAGCATAAGAATAGAAAGATATGTATCGATGATTACAATGCTGATGTTTGCATTATGTGCGGCATCACAAAGTACAGATCGTGATTGTCTGCGTTTGGGCAATAAGTTCTATCGTGAGGGGCTTTACAGCAGGGCTGAGACTTACTACCGCAAAGCTCTTGACAAGACACCAACCCTTGAAGCGTATTATAATATAGGCAATTCTCTTGTGATGCAGGGAAAGGATTCCACTGCATTCGAAATGTTTAAGGAAGCAGTGGAGATGCCTTCCGGAAACAAACTGAAAAAAGCACATGCCTTTCATAATATGGGGAATCTGATGTATGCAAGCTGTCTTTCTTTGTTGAAGTCGCAAAATGCGAAAGATGCCAGAGCTGCTATTTTGCAGGCTGTGGAATATTATAAAAGTTCTTTGCGTTGTAACCCGACAGATAATGAGACGCGCTATAATTTGGCTAAGGCACTTTATCTTCTCAATCTTCCGGATATGAACGATTCCGGTAGTGATACTAAACAAGACGACAAAAAAGAGGAGCAGCAACAGAACAACAAGCCGGAAAAGAATCAGTCCAAGAATGATGAAGACAAAAAAGAGAAGTCTAAAGTGGAAGAGAAGCCGGAAGATGATAAGAACAATATATCTGATGAGGCCGCTGAACAGTTGCTTAATTCTGCGTTGCAAGATGAGAAGAATGTGCAACGTAAAATAAATAAGAATACGAATAACAAGAGGCGCAGCTTGGACAAGGATTGGTAAGTTGGTGTGTGGCGACTCCTGTTTTTATGTGTATTTGATAACGAAGTTTTATACAAAAAAGATTTTAATAGTGAAACGATTTTTGTTTTTTGTCATAGGTATATTTACCGCATTATTGTCTGTGACGGCCGATGATGTCACATTTACAACTTCTGCTCCTTCTGTCGTTGAAGCAGGTGATAAATTTCGTGTCCAGTTTACGCTAAATACGCAAGATGCCCAGAATTTCAGTGCACCGGACTTTAAAGGCTTTGAAGTCATTTATGGTCCAAGTGCTTCAACTTCAAGTTCTATCCAGATTATAAATGGGAATACATCCCACAAGAGTTCTGTAACTTATACGTTTGTACTTCTTTGTGATAATGCCGGCACATATACCATCCAGCCTGCAAGTATTCAGGTGGGAGGGAAGACCGTAAAATCACAGGCGGTAAAAGTTAAAGTGCTTCCGATTGGACAAGGGGGCAGTTCAAATCAAGGCACAGGCAACAGTTCTGCGAGAGGCAGGCAAAGTTCGCGTCCTGTTACTACCGGAACCAATGTTTCCACCAAAGATCTTTTTATGACTGCAACAGCAAGTCGAACCCATGTTTTTGAACAGGAGGCAATCTTGCTTACATACAAGATTTATACTCTTGTCAACCTGACTCAACTTGACGGTAAGCTTCCTACGCTTGATGGCTTCCAGATTCAGGAGATACCATTGCCACGAAATAAGGAATTTCAGCTTGAAACATATAACGGACGCAATTATCATACTGTTGTGTGGAGTCAGTATGTATTGTTTCCTCAAAAATCGGGCGATCTCGTCATACCTTCAATTACTTATGAAGGTGTTGTTGTTCAACCGAATCGGAATATAGACCCGATTGATGCCTTCTTCAATGGGGTTAGCGGCATGATGGAGCTGAAGAAGAAGATAACTACTCCAAGTCTGACCATACATGTATCTCCGCTTCCGCCAAAGCCTGCCAATTTCTCGGGAGCTGTCGGACAGTTCAACGTTTCTTCCTCTGTCAATTCCGCAGATGTGAAGACGAATGATGCGATAGATCTCAAGATTGATGTCAATGGAGCCGGTAACATGAAACTAATCAATACACCGGATGTTAAATTCCCGACAGGTTTTGAGACTTATGACGCCAAGGTGAATGACAAGTTTTCTCTTACTCGTAACGGACTTTCCGGAACCAAGCAGTTCGAGTATCTTGCTGTACCTCGTCATGCCGGAAAGTATACGATTCCAGAGGTTGAATTTGTCTATTTTGACACTTCTGCCAAGACATATAAGACATTAAGAACAGAGTCGTATACTATAGATGTGGCTAAAGGTGAGGGTGATTCCAAGCAAGCTGTAGCTGACTTTACGAATGGGCAGCAAGACGTCAAACAGCTCAATCAGGATATACGCTACATCAAATTGGGTAAAGTTGATTTACGCAATGATGCCGGTGAGTTCTTTGGGTCATGGAAATATTTGATGTGCTATGTTGTTCCTTTGCTTGTTTTTGTGTTGTGTATGTTCTTGGGGCGTCGGCATTTGAAGGAAAATGCCAATATAGCCAAACGGCGGGGCAAGAAAGCCAATAAGGTGGCCTTGAAACGAATGAAGGTTGCGGCCTCTTTTCTTGCAGACAAGAAACAGAACGAGTTCTACGATGAGGTTCTGAAAGCCCTTTGGGGATATATTGCCGATAAACTCAACATTCAGCAGGAGCGACTTAACAAAGACAACATAAATGGTGAACTTAAATCAAAGGGTGTCGAACAGCCTCTGATTGATGAGTTCATCAAGGCGCTTAATGATTGTGAGTTTGCCAGATATGCCCCTGGAGATGCCAATGAGGCAATGGAGACTGTTTACGATAATTCTGTATCCATTATTGGAAAAATAGAAAATAGTATTTGAGCATGTTCTTTCCCGTGTGCGTGGAAGTCAATACGAAACTATAGGCTCAGTGTAGAAACTATATGATTGGAAGAAATTGAATTTTTATAAATTTGCAAATTCGAAGCTTTATGAAGAGATTTTGTTTGTTCATGACATCCCTGTATATGTGTCTTTCCGTCTTTTCCCAGACGCTTGGTTCTGGCATCAAGATAGACGGTGCGACGAAGGAGAAGGCTGACAATCTTTACAGGAATGAGAAATATGAAGAGGCTGCAGAACATTACGAATCATTGATTGCAAATAGTGGTGTTTCTCCCGAACTCTATTATAATCTTGGCAACTGCTATTATAAGCTTGCCGACATTCCGCATGCAATTCTTAATTATGAGCGTGCACTCCTTCTTGATCCGGGAGATGTCGATATTCGTGAGAATCTTGCACTTGTACGTGGAAAGACGGTAGACAAGGTGACACCTGCTTCAGAGATGTTTTTTGTTCTGTGGTGGCATAATCTTGTTCATACCATGAGCATCAGCGGTTGGATGTATATGGCAGTATCATCGTTTCTGCTTATGCTTGTCGGCATATTTCTATATATGTTTGTGTCACGTCTTGTGGTGCGCAAGATCGGTGTGTATGGTGCGTTCGTCCTGTTCTTTGTCGTTGTTGTATCAAATTTCTCTGCCTGTTCCCAGCGTAGGCAGTTGTCCGAGCGCAATTCTGCTATTATCATATCGCCTGTTGTTTCTGTCAAAAGTTCTCCGAGTGAGAGCAGTACAGACTTGTTCCTCATACACGAAGGTTCAAAGGTCGAAATACTTGACAGTTCTGTGAAAGGCTGGAGGGAAGTCAAGTTTGAAGAAGGAAAAATAGGCTGGCTTCCTACGGAGTCGATGGAAATAATCTGAAATACCCAGAAGATTCCATTTGAAAAAATACAAATGCTTTTTATGTTTGATAAAATGGCAGAAGACACGCAAACCTGAGAACTTTTAATAAAAAATATATATTTTGGACTTGCAATCACTTGATGCACTTGATCGTCATCTTACTTTGCTGATAAACGGTAGCGATTCTATTTTCTGGGATAATATAATGTATACGGTTACAGATACATTTTCCTGGACATTGGTGCTTATCACATTGCTTATTGTCATATTCAAGAACAACAACATCCGAGAGGCAATGCTTGTTGTGCTATCCATAGCTCTGCTTATATTTGTGGCAGACTGCATTTGTTCTGGAATCGTGAAGCCTACAGTCGCGCGTTGGAGGCCGACACAAGATCCTCAGATAATGTATCTTGTTGATGTGGTGTGCGGATATCGTGGCGGACGTTTCGGGTTCTTTTCCGGACATGCTTGTAATACGTTTTGTGTGGCGATGTTCCTTTCCTGGCTGTTCCGGAGCACAAAGATAACTTGTGTCTTGTTCTTTTGGGCTGCAACAACCACATTCACGCGTCTTTATCTGGGTGTACATTATTTGGGCGATGTGATAGTCGGTCTTGTTGTAGGATGCTTCCTTGGATTCTTGTTCTATGTCCTTATGGAGTATGTGCACAGACGAATAGGTATGAAACGTCTTATATCGGAACAGTTCACATCGTCCGGATACCTTAAAAGCGACATGGAAACCCTGCTTACGGTCATATTCTTCAACTACGTATGTGTGATCATTTTTGCCATGTCGATAGGTGTTTGATAGTTTCCCTGATATAGAGTAGAGATTTCTTCTTTGGAAATTACATGATGTTGAATAAAAAAATTTTAAGAATGACGATATCTTTCAATAAACTTCGCCTGATAAAGGCTTCTCTTCCTGTAGGCAGTATACGTCGTATCGCTATGGAATTGAACATGGAAGAGGAAACTGTGAGAAATTTTTTTGGTGGTGAAAATTATTCAGAAGGCCGTTCTGTGGGTATACATCTGGAACCGGGGCCTGACGGGGGAATATGTCAGATTGACGACCCTACAGTTTTGAACCGCGCCATAGAGATACTGAAGGAAAATTCTTAGAAACAAATCTTTATATACTTTGATGTCGTTGTGAGAATTGTTGTTGCAGCATGAGTATAATCCACACTGAAACAACAAAAGGCATGGTGAGTGTGGTCTTTTCTTCTCCTGACTTCGTCATCGTGTCATTCAAAACTTCTCATCGAAGAGTTTCGCCATTCTTTGATGTCTTTTCATGAGTCATGAGCATTGTCTTGCTCAAGATCTCCTTTATTGTCGCGACAGTTGGGGCAAGAGTCAATGCTTTATCTACGCTCATTTTAATGTCTGTAAGTTTCAATATCCTTTCCGGTTCACTTTCAATGCAACGAAGCGGATACAGATGTGGCCCTCTATATCCTCTATGCTACAGCTTGTCATAAATTACGGCGTATAGGTCAAAATGGAGGCTGAAATTTGGCCTCCATTTTGGCTATCCGTCAGTTC
>CAZKOB010000046.1:0-23354 GCA_964554265.1 uncultured Bacteroides sp.
AAATCAAAATCTGATTTTTCAATGTCACGAAAAACAAAGATGGGTTTTGGTGGCGGAAAACAGGAATATTGGGCATGTAATTTTATAACTCTCTGATTATCAACACTTCCTATTTTTGTCACAACCTGTACTTCTTGTACCAAAAGCAGCACAGTTTTGCTAAAATAGTATTTTACTGATTTTCAATTGTTTATCTATAAACCTTCAGAAATTTGGCAATTATTCATATGTGAATGAATATTAATTATGTTAATAAGGTTCCGTTTGCTATGGGTGGGATTAGTGTCAAAAAGAAAGAAGAAATGTCACTTAAAAAGTCAGCATGTTCATCAGTAAAAATCAGTTGCTTTTGCTGTTGTCTTCACAGACTCCTCCGTCGCTTCGCGCCACGCCCTCCGTCGCAAGCTCCCCCAATTGCTCCTATTCCGCAATTGGGGGAGCTTGCGACGGAGGGCGTGGCGCGAAGCGACGGAGGAGTCTGTGAAGACAACAGCAAAACACAGTGAATACACCTACTTACAACCATAAGATTTATAAAATGACTCTGTAAAAACACCAGCTTAAAATCATCAAAATCACAAGATGATGGGGCATTCAATCCGGAAGTCAAACTGTCACCATGTATCCGGACACTTGAACAAACCCAGTCCATTAATTATCAACATAATAAAAAAAGGACCGTTCCCGAACTTGGCACCAAGTTTCAGGAATAGTCCTTTTCATATTGCCCATGAACCAATGAAGCTTCGCCGGACAATCCGGTCACACTCCTTTTATCACAAAGGCAAGGATACTAAAAATTATGGCATGAAAAAATTACAACCGTCTTACTTTCCTACTACTATTACGCAACGATTCTTGTCGTTCTCCGCAAATGGCTGGACAGTATCACCATAAGAATTCACTTCAAGCTGACTTGCCGGTATACCACCTTTCTTCAGTGCATCTGCTACTTTGGTGGCACGCTGCTGAGCATACTTCTTGTTTATGGCAGGATTTCCTGTGCCTTTGTCCGCATATCCGGAAACAGAAATCTTCTTGTCCGGATATTTCTTGCCCCACTCTATCACCTTATTGATTACAGAAACTGCGTCCGGATCGCTTTCCCTGATAGCATAGTACATCGTTTCTTCAAGGGGTTCGTCTTTGACAACTTCTGGTTCTGTCTTGACCACAACAGCAGTCTCGACTTCCTTCGGTTCTGTCTTCTCAATGACAGGAGGGACAACAACGGCTGCCGGCTTCTTGTACTTCTTATGCCCGAACTTGTAAGTAAGCGAAAGCTGGGCAGTGAGCATCCAGTCGTCAGAATTGTTGTATTTGGAGTTGAAGCGATCGTCGAGCGAATTCATGTCAACTTCCACACCAAGATTCCAATGCTTCGCAAGATTGAAGTCGAAAAGAAGACCTACGCGGATGTTGTGGCTGAGGAGATCGCTTCGCGTCTTTCCTTCACCCCAGGCGTTGGAAACATCCTCTGCCGGTTGTCTGAGACTAAGCACTGCATCAAGATCGTCATTTCCCCACGCATAGTTCAAACCTATACCGCCAACAAGGATAAGATTGAAAAGACAGTTGTTCTTCTTGGAAATGATATTCGTCAGATTCAAAAGAAGATCTGCATTGGTGTTGATGTAATTGAACTTATATGTATCGGGAATGGACTTGAACCCGCCTTTCGATTCCCAGGCATTTACATGAAGACGTGCACCGACAGCCGGAGTGAAGAACGTTCCGACACCGATACTTGCTGTAGGTGAGATAAGGTCTGTGAAACTCACATTTGTAAATGTAGTCCCGACTCCGCCTTGAAGTTGTATGAATCCATAAGGATAAGGCTTATAACCCAACTCTTCGGCTTCAGCGCAACATGGGTTTTCACATTGTGCAGAGGCATTCATGCCACACACCATAGCCATAACAGCTACAACTAAAGTTCTAAAAATACGCATAATCAAGTTGTTTTTTAATGTTTAATCAATATTCGGCTGTAAATTTAGTTAACTAAATGTTAACAAACAAATTTGAAGAAGAAAAATGTAAACATTTATTATAAACTCGTTGTAGCATGGGCGGAAATCCGCTTCACTTCGAGTGACTATACACCTATTATTTGAAGAGTCTGGTGCTGTTGCGGAATAGGGACAATAGGAGGAGCTTGCGACGGGAGGGCATGGCACGGTGGCGGAAAAGGAGTCTGCGAGAGAACACACACCTGAAATGCACATATCTCATGCACACATATCCTGAGTATTCTAAAAATTTGCGATTTCTTTGCGAGCACCAAACTTCACCTCTTTTTCATGAAGATTCTTACTATAATATATTAAGAACTGTTTGGCGGCCCATAGCAGATGTGTCCATACAAAAGCCTGTATTCTTGGAGTGGCTGCACCGGAAATATGAAATAACCCTTCTAAGAAGTCAAATTCACTGCACTATTTTTTATAATCAGCACTGCAGATTGTAAAATCGACAGTGTAGATTGTAAAATCAGCAGTGTAGTTTTTATAATCAGCACTGCTGATTGTAAAAACAAGTGCGGTGAAAACGGCTTTCCAGTGGGTTGGTTTCATATTTCCGGTGCAGCCACTCCAAGAATACAGGCTTTTGTATGGACACATCTGCTATGGGCCGCCAAACAGTTCCTAATATATATAATAAAGGTCATCTTGACGGAGGAGTCTGCGAGAGCACCAACTCAAAACCATGAGAAGAGGCTGCGAAGACACCATCTTAAATCCGCTCTGACATAACTTGCACCTGCTGAAAAAAACAAAACGGCAAAACCATATCTGCTTTTTCATTGATTATATGATGAAAAAAATCATATTAAATACAAGAAAACATTTTGCCATTACACAAATTAAGTCTATTTTTGCAGCGGATTTCGGAAATCGGACGTATAGGCAAACTCATACTCCGATGCAAGGGAATCAGGTGAAAGACCTGAGCTGTACCTGCAGCTGTAATCCCATATTATTTATGTTTATGCCTGCACCATGCAGGAAACATAAAGGAACGGATAATATATGCCACTGTTTGCACAACAAGCTTTTGCCGAAAGGCGCAAATGGGAAGGTGTCCGTCATCCGTGGGAGAGCCAGAATACCTGCCGGAACTATAAACATTAACACCATGTCTCCAGGATAAGGGACAATGGAAAACGAGGACATATTGATGTATTACAGGAAATGGGCTGTCGCTATGATTGCAGCAGGTGTTGCCGGAGTATGCGCTGACGGACAAGAATTGCAGGATACCATTGCAGAGGTTGTAGTTACAGGAACCGGTACCGAGCATTTGCTGAAGAACGCTCCCGTACAGACGGAAGTCATCAGCGGAAAAACGCTTGAAAACTATGCCGGGAAATCTATCGAAGACATTCTTGGCGGACTGTCTGCCTCATTCGACTTTATGGAGGATGATATGGGCAGCGGTATGCAAATGAACGGTTTGGGCAATTCGTACATACTCGTACTGATAGACGGCAAGAGGATACATGGCGATAACGGAGGGCAGAACGACCTCAGTCTGATCGATCCGGCACGCATCGAGCGGATTGAAATAGTCAGAGGAGCGGCATCGGCACTCTACGGCAGCGATGCCATAGCCGGTGTCATTAATGTCATCATGAAAAAGCCGCAATCCGGTTTTATGGCAGAGAACAGCACAAGGGGCGGTTCGTATGGAGATTTCCGGCAGCACAATGTTGTGGGCTTTACCGCCGGAAAGTTTTCGAGCATCACCAACTTCAACCTGAAACACAGTGACGGCTGGCAAAACACGAGTATCGAGGACTTGGCGCAGACGGAGTTCTACATAGACGACTCACGCAACAAGACGGTCAACAGGAACACGTCATGGCAGGTAGCGGAAAGATTGTCCTACAAGCCGACAGACGCTCTCGAGCTGTATGCGGAAGGCAACTTGTACAGGAAACGCATATACAGGCCTAACGGCAGACACGCGAGCGTAGATGTCAAGGGATATGATATGGAATACAACAACAGTGCCATGTCTGCCGGACTACAATGGAAACTGCCCAAAGGCAACTTGCTCACGGCAGATATCGACTGGAACCGCCATGCCTATTATTACGACTATACACTGACATGGCTTGTGGATGTAGAAGGACTGAAACAGCCATACCCCTACTTTCCGGGCGACAAGGCTCTGCAGAGCGACCAAAGGCGCGGAACAGGAAGCGTGAAGGGCGTTTTCAATCTGCCATACGACAACCGGCTGAGTGCAGGATTGGAATACAGATATGACTGGCTGAAAGCTCCGCAAAGAATCGACGCGGCAACCGTAGACGACAATACAGAAGCATTGTACGTACAGGACGAGTTCAATCTCTTCCGGCCTTTGAATATCACAGCCGGACTGCGTCTGAACAGGAATGAGAACTTCGGATACAGACTGACTCCGAAGATTTCGACAATGCTGAAGCTCGGACTTTTCCGCCTGCGTGCATCATGGTCGCAAGGATTCAAGACCCCTACATTAAAGGAGATGCACTACAGATACATACGCGACATGAACGGTGTAAGGCTGTACCTCGGAAACAAAGATCTGAAACCGCAAAGTTCCAACTATTTCTCTCTTGGAGGAGAATATACGGACAGGAAGTTCACCATAGCCGTAACCGGATACTACAACAAAGTGGACGACATGATTAACCTCGTCACCATCAGCCGTTCGGAAGCCCCCGGAGAGTACATATTGAAGTATGACCCTGTGAATGTAAAGCAATATAAGAACATTGAAGATGCCAAAACCTATGGGGTGGACGTGACACTGAAATACAACCTAAACAAGGAAATATCGCTAGGCGGAGGATGGAGTTATCTCGACACGAAGGCCAACATATATGACGAAGATGCTGAAATGCTGAAGGAAGTCACAATAGACGGAATGGCACATCACAAAGCAAACATCTTCGCCATATGGAATCACCGCTGGACTCCTTTTTACAAGCTCGGTGTCGGCATATATGGAAAACTGTCGACGAAACGATATTATCAAGACTATGGAGACGGAAAAGGGTATCAAATCTGGCGACTGACCACAACGCACGACTTCGGCAAGTCGAAAACGATGGACTACCGTATCGAAGCAGGCATTGACAATGTGTTCAATTATGTAGACCGCACACCTCATGGATTGCATCTCGGCACAACAACTCCGGGCACAACGGTGTATGCTTCGTTCGTCATAAGATTTTCGAAAGGAAAACAAACCAAAAACAATATTAAAACAAAAACCAATCAAACAAATTATGAAGAAAATTAATCTTTTGCTCATTGCTGTAATGGCAGTGCTTTGTGCAGGATTCTCTTCCTGCTCTGATGATGACGACGACTACAAGCCGTCAAACATCGAGAGGTATCAGATTGCAACAGACTCAGAGGTTGCCACTCTGAAAGCTAAAAGCGGACACAACAAGGCCCTGCTGCTCGTCGCATTCGGTAGTACTTGGGAAAAGGCTCACAAAACGTTTGCTTCCGTAAAAAAGCAGTTTGAGAAATCCTTCCCTGACTATGACGTCTATTTTTCTTTCACTTCTACAATTTGTATAAACCGCAGTGCTGCCGGAGAGAATACCGCTGCCATTCAATTCTATCCGCCTTCAAACTATCTGGAGTCTTTGGGACGCAACAAGTATACAGAAATACGCGTACAGTCGCTTCACGTCATTCCGGGAGAAGAGTTCCTCCGCATGCGTGACACCTATATCAAAGATTTCAAGAACAACTCATGGAATGACCTTGATGAGAACTATCTTGAAAACGTAGAGATATATGTAGGAGGTCCGCTCATGGCTGAGGAAGAAGACGTAAAGGACCTTGCAAAAATTCTCAACTTAAAATTTGCAGCCAAGGCGCAGAACGGCGTGGTGGCATTCATGGGACACGGCAATCCGGAAGGCTATAACTACGGAAACGGGAATATACGATATACGCAGCTTGAGGAAGAACTCCAGACATACAACCGGAATTATTTTGTAGGAACTGTGGATATGGAAAACAATCTCATAGAGAATGTTTACGAGCGCATGCAGAGCAAGGGCATCGAAAACGGAAAAGTGACTTGCCATCCTCTCATGTCCATTGCCGGCGACCATGCACACAACGACATGGCAGGTGTAGGTTATACTGAAGATGAACTGGAGGACAGCTGGCGCGGATTTTTCTCAGCAAACGGCTATGACTGCACTTCAGAAGATTGCATATTGGAAGGCCTTGCCGACTATCCGGAAATTGTCGGAATCTATGTACATCACGCAAAGAATGCAACACGGATGTTCGCTGAATAAACAGAATTATTATTCTCCACATTTTATTATAGTTTTCATTTAAAGTAGGGATAGGGCGACCGGAATTTCGGTTGCCCTATTTTGAATGACACAAAGCAGTTTGCTTTCTCCTGACTTTGCTGAAAAACATGTCAAGGTTTATAAGTGATAACCTATCAATAGATTATAATTCCAATATTTGCGATTTCAGATGACGCGCGAAAATCGCTTCAAAAGTTAAATCCGTTGTTTTTGCTGGTGAATATGCGGTCTTTCTCAGGGACATTGCATCTTTCTTTTTGACACTAAGTCCACTCGTGGCAGACGGAATCTTTTTAACACAATTAAGATTCGTTTACATCTGGTTGATTGCTGAATTTTTGAAGTTTTATTGATAAGCAACTGATAATCAAGAGAATGCTATTTTAATGGAACGATGCAGTTTTAAGTACAAGAAGTACAAGTAGAAGCAAAATAGGATGTGTTGATAATCAGCAAGTTATAAAATTTTTCGTCTAAGACGTCTGTTTTTCACAGCCGGAATCTATTTTTGTTTTTCTCGGCATTGAAAAATCTGATTTTAATTTTTTAAGAAATCAATTCGGACAATATCAAAATTCAACCCGAAAAACGGACATTTTCAAACTCGTTCACCTTGAAAATAAATTTTGTGCACCTTGAAAATTTATTTCCAGCGTACTCTTTTTTCAGACGATACACACGCGAGTGTGAATAAATTCATCTTTTCATAATAAAAATTGTATTATTTTCACATTTCGGATTCAAGACCTAAAAACAGCCTTAGAATCGCGCAAATGGAACTTTGGTAAGGTTCGGCCGATTTTACGCGATTCTGCGAACCTTGAATTTTAACATTTCAAATTGTCAATAAAAACCTGTAATTTATGACAAAATGAATATTTTGGAAAACCTCTCGTAAGGGCGCGATTGTTGTGTTTTTTGAAGCGATTTTTGCAGGTGTATTTGCAGACTCCTCTTGCGATTTTGATGACTCTGTAAAAACACCAACTTAAATAGATTCTTTATTTTGCCGATGTGAAAAAATCCCGTGATTTTATGTACCTTTGTATCATGGAAAATAAAGCTGTTAATTTTATATCACTTGGACCGGGAAGCAGCGGATATGTAACGACCCAAGGAGTGCGTACACTTCTCAATGCGGACAAGATATATTGCTTTGCCGTGAACGGTAAATCCCGTGCGGCCGAGACAATTGCCGAAACAGGTATTGAAAGTAGCAGAATCATAACTATTGACATCATGATGAATGCAGACCGGAGTGCTGCCATGAAGGTGTATGACCATACTGCCTATGACATTGAAAAAGATTGGCAGGAAGGCTTGTCTGTATCTGTGGCAACAGAAGGAGATACGGGTATCTATGCGACGACACACTATGTGATGGACCGCCTCGCAGAGCGCAATGTTCCCGTGTACCAAATGCCCGGAATCCCTTCATTCATCGCTGCCGCATCAATAGCAGGCCTGCATCTCGTAAAACTCAACGAAAGACTGCTGGTCATACCCGGGCATGTCACAGAAAAAGATATTGTGCAGCATATAGAAAACAATACCAATATAGTGATAATGAAACTCTCCATAGCCACGGAAGCTGTGCACAAGTGTATGCTGCATCATCCGGAATACCATTATCATTATTTTGAGAATGTCGGATCAACAGACCAAGATGCCGAGAAATATCTGACGGACATTAACCAGCTCATTCAAATACAGTATCCTTACTTCTCATTGATGATAATACAAAAAAGAAAAATATGAAACATATATTACCGGTTGCATTTATCCTCGCTGTCGTATCGGTTTCATGCAACAATCATACGGCTTCTCTTCCGGAGCAGCAAGAAAGACCTTCTGCAGATTCACTCATGTTGCAGAACCGGGATTCTCTGTTCTTGAGAGCCAAGAATTACAGCGACACCATTGAAATAAAATATGCAAAGGGATTGAAAGTGAGGTATTCCGATGATACGGTATTGGTAACTATAACCAACCCGGAGGATTCTCTGCATTCAAGTTCCACCACATTGGCACTTGTCAAGAACGGTAAACCATCAGACAAAGTGATTCCGGTTCCTGTACATGGAGTAATCTGTATGACAGCCTTGCAGCTGTCAAATTTCACAGCTCTCGGACATGAAGACAATGTGGCAGGCATAACCAGCCTAAGACATTTGTTCAACAAAAAAATCAAACAGCAGATGGAGGAAGGGAAGACTGTGAAAATCGGCAAAGAAGGCGCATTCGATGTTGAAAGTGTCATCGCAGCCAACCCGGACCTCATATTCGTTTCAGAAAGCAAGAGAGGAGGATTTGAGCAACTCAAAGACTGTGGTATACCTTTGGTACCCCACCACGGTTATAAAGAGACGAATCCGCTGGGGCAGGCCGAGTGGATAAAACTTGCAGGGCTTTTGGTTGGCGACCCACGGAGAGCCAATGCAGTCTTTGCTGACATCGAAACAAAATACAACGCTCTGCGCGAGGAAGTGGCACAAAAGGCGCACCACCACCCCACTGTTGTTTCAGGAAGACAAGTCCGGGACGGGTGGTATGTCATGGGTGGCAGAAGCTACATCGCCCAACTGTTTGCCGATGCAGGTGCCGACTACTTCATGAAAGACAACACCTCCACAGGAGGGCAGACTCTCGACTTTGAATCAGTGTATGCAAAAGCCATGAACATTGACTTCTGGCAAATAGACGGTTCTTTTGAAGGGGATTACACGTATGATATTCTACTTGCTGAAGACCCGAGGTATGGTGACCTGAAAGCTTTCAAGTCGCATAATGTCATCTTCTGCAACTTCGCACAAGTACCCTACCGTGAATTGTCACCGATGGAGCCGCATTATCTGCTCGCAGACTTCATCAAAGCATTCCATCCGGAGATTCTTCCCAACTACACCCCAAAATACTACAAGATTATAAGGCAATAGAAACGAACCTGTACAGGTCGTCCTCTAAGCAAAATGAATCTTCCAAATCTGTTACAAGAAATGTCAAAGAAACTACATCCTATCATGCTGGCCGGTACGGGAAGTGATGTGGGGAAGAGTGTCATTGCCACAGCCTTGTGCCGCATTTTCTTGCAGGATGGCTACCACCCCGCCCCATTCAAGGCACAAAACATGGCGCTCAACTCATACGCGACTCCGGAGGGACTGGAAATCGGGCGTGCACAGGCCGTGCAGGCAGAAGCCGCTTGTCTTCCTCCTGAAACAGACATGAACCCATTATTACTCAAGCCCAATTCGGAACATACCACACAGGTTGTACTGAACGGCAAACCTGTAGGCAATCGCAGTGCATACCAATACTTCCGACGCGAAGGACGCGATGAGCTGCGCAAGGCCGTCAATGATGCTTTCGACCGGCTTTCTTCCAAGTTCAATCCTATCGTGATGGAAGGAGCCGGAAGCATCAGCGAAATCAATCTGCGCGATACAGACATCGTCAACATGCCGATGGCACGCTATGCCGATGCAGACGTCATATTAGTTGCCGACATCGACCGTGGTGGTGTTTTCGCCAGTGCATACGGAAGCATCATGCTACAGACACCTGAAGACAGAGCACGCATCAAAGGTATTATCATCAACAAGTTCAGGGGCGACATGCGCCTATTTGATGAAGGGCGCAAACTGATGGAAGACATTTGCGGCGTACCTGTCCTTGGTGTGGTGCCAATGTTCAAAGACATCATAATAGAGGAAGAGGATTCCGTTGAACTGGGACGCAAACGTACCCATTTGTCCGAAGGCAAAATCAACATTGCAGTTGTCCTCCTCCGCCACATATCCAATTTCACAGATTTCGGCACACTTGAGCAAGATGAGCGCGTGAATCTTTTTTACACCAACAATGTTGACGACCTCTTGAAGGCTGATATCATTATTCTTCCCGGCACAAAATCCACACTTGACGACTTGTATGAATTACGGCGCAATGGGGTGGCCCAATCCATTATAAAGGCTCACCATGAAGGCAAAACCATACTTGGCATTTGCGGAGGTTACCAAATGCTCGGACAAATGGTATGCGATCCGGAGGGAGTGGAAGGGAGCATACCGCAACTTCCCGGTCTCGGACTTCTTCCCCTGACAACAACCATGCGTGGCGACAAGACGACACGACAAGTGAAATTCGCTTTCAACAGAGGCGACGGATGGTCGCCATCCGATTGTTCCGGATACGAAATACATCAAGGAGAAACGAGGCTTATAAACGATTGTACCGTACCACAGCTGTATCCTCTCTGCATGCTGGACAATGACAATACAGATGGTTTTATTTTGGGAAAGACTTGTATGGGGACATACATTCACGGCATTCTCGACAATGCCCCATTCATTGATTTTCTGCTCGATACAACCGACAAGTCGTTCAAAAAGTCATATCAGGCAATTACCATCGAAGAGTTCCGAAACCAGCAGTACGACAAACTCGCGGAACATTTGCGCAAACATATCGATATGAACAAATTATACGAAATACTATGCTGAACGGACATGGCGACGATGCTTACAGATATAAGAATATAAAGATAAACTTCAGTTCAAATGTATACAATCATTTCGACCACGAGCCTTTATTCTGTCATCTTTCGAAGAAACTCGACAATATCACCTCATACCCTGAGCCGACACCGGCTTCACTTGAGCATTCCATTGCCTCACTGCTTTCGCTAAGCAAAGACGAAGTGTGTGTCACAAACGGAGCTACTGAAGCTATCTACCTTATAGCACAAACCTTCAGACGCTCAAAAACAGCAATCATGCAGCCCACCTTTTCCGAATATGCAGATGCATGCAGGCTACATGAACACGAAGTATGCTCCTTCTACAGTTTGCGGCAGTTGCCGGAAAATGCTGAAACCGTGTGGATATGCACCCCCAACAATCCTACCGGAAGTGTGATTGACAAAGACTTGTTATTCAAACAGATCGCATCAAATGAGGACAAACTGTTCGTCATCGATCAAAGTTATGGTCCATTCACATTATCCCCTATCCTCACCCCGCACGAAGCGGCTACATATCCAAATGTCATTATGCTGCATTCCATGACAAAGCGGTTCGCCATTCCCGGACTCAGGCTCGGCTATGCGACAGGGTGCGCATCTATCATCGGAAAGATAAGCAGGCAACGTATGCCTTGGTCTGTAAACAGAATCGCCATAGATGCAGGTCACTATATGCTTGCACATGAAGAAGACTATGCTATCGACTTGCATGCCTTGATGAAGGAGCGTGCCCGGATGGCATCAGCATTGAGTTCTCTCGGATTTATCGAAGTATGGCCCAGCGACACCCACATTCTTCTTTGCAGATTACGCTCAGGACATGCTTCTGCATTAAAAGAGTATCTTGCTTCCGAACACGGTCTGCTGATACGAGATGCAAGCAATTTCAACGGACTGTCTTCTTCTTTCTTCCGCATTGCCATACAAACAGAAGAAGAAGACAATCTGTTAGTTGAGTGCATCAGAAAATGGATGGAACTTTACTGACGATACAAACGGACTAAAGTTTACGACAAGAGATATAAAACGGACCACTAATCCGTCTTATTGCGGATGGTTACGCAAATACACGATGCCAAACCAATCAGTGTACCAGCCACATCCGTTACCATTCCAAACTCCGTGACAAACATTGGAGACCATGCATTCGTTGGTTGTTCACAAAAAGTAAAAAAGTTATGGAAGATAATGACAATATTGGATTGAGAATGCTTTTTATCATTAAACTGAAAATACATAATAAAACCTAATCAAGAATATTCGGCGCCACGTCGTACACTTCGCGCCAGGTAACGCTGTTGCCGAATTTGCCGTCAGCAGTTCCATCGCGACAGAGTTTTCGTCAGGAATGTGCAGCGCCTTCCACTCGGAGGGAGAATATACTGTCCTGACAATCAGCGAAGCCGGCGTAGCATTGATTTTGCGCCCCGTCCGATCCTCCTTTGCGAGAAACTCATCAATCTGCAGTTCCTACGCGAGTTCGGCTTAAGAAAGCCCTGTAAAAAGCGAGTAAAATTCTTATGGTTGCAAGCTGACTTTCTCAGGAACATTTCTTCTTTCTTTTTGACACTGAGCCAACCCATGACGGACGGAATATTTTTAACACAATTAAGATTCATTTACACTCTCTCGGTTGTCTGTTTTTTGATATTTCAGAGATAAGCAACTGACAATCAAGAGAATACTATTTTAGTAAAACGATATGGTTTCAAGTATAAGAAGTACAGGTTGGGACAAAAATAGGATATACTGACAATCAGCAAGTTATAAAAATACTTCTCCGAGATTCCTGTTTTTCGCCACCTGAATCCGTCTTTGTTTTTTCATGTATTGAAAAAATCAAATTTCGATTTTTTAAGAATTTAATCCGGGTAACATCCTATTTCTGCCCGAAAAACGGACGTCTTCAAACCCGTTCACCTTGAAAAAATTTTTCGTCCACCTTGAAAATGTTTTTAAAGTGCCTTTTAAACCAATTTTGTTCACCTTGAAAATTCAGGTTCCGTGTACTCTTCTCTCAGGCGAGGCATGCAAGAATGTGAATAAATGTATCTTTTCAAGGTGAGGATTATATTATTTTTACATTTTGAATTCAAGGCCTGAAAACAGCCTCAGAATCGCACAAATGGAACTTTGGTCGGGTCCGGCCGATTTTATGCGATTTTGTGAAGCCTTGATTTTAACATTTTCAGATTGTCAAAAAAACTTGTAATTTTATGACAAGCAGATATGATGAGAAGTTTTTGGGTGACACGATGACGAGTCAGGATACAAAAACTTGCAAGATTACCCACTTTTTATAGGATTTTCTTAAACCAAACTCGCGTTATGAAAATACCTGTTGGTTGACCAATAGAAGATTTGCAAATTATAGACGTTGAAGTCGGGTGATATATGATATAACAAAGGGTATCATGAAAAAGAAGTGAAGGTGGAGGCGTACAATGAAACCACAGATTTTTTTGAGAGCTAAGGATACAGGTGCACAGGATACTTGTGTTTCTGGTGGGCGTTCTCACTGATTCGTCTTGTTTTGTTTATCTTTGGTTGCTGTATTCATAGATTCCTCTTATGGTTTTGATGGTTTTAAGCTGATGTTTTCGCAGAATCCATCAAAACCATGAGGAGGAATCCGTGAAAATACAAGACACCTCAAATCGAAGTTTTTGTAACGGAACCATCCGTGAACACATCCACAATCGTTTTTACGGCTGTACCGGGTTAAGTTTCAAGACCGGGGACAAAAGTCGGGCACCCCATCCAAATCGATGAAAATAAGTTACCTCACTCAAAGCAGTGCCTGCAGGCTGTCCATCCAATCGGCATCTTTCTCGACAAGAAGTCCATGTATGCCCACACCCTTTGAAGCCTCCACATTCTTCAACCCATCATCCACAAATACACATTCCTCCGCCTTCAGCCCCATTTCGGCAAGCATTTTCCGGAAAATGGATGCAGACGGCTTGTAGTCGTGAAGCTCGTAGCTGCAAAATGTACGATGGAAATAATGTTCAATGGAATGTCCGTCGCCACTGAAGGAGGCGCTTCTCGCCCAATCCATAATGAAAGGATTGGTGTTGCTAAGCAAGAGCACATTATAGTTTTCCTTCAGAGCGAGCAGATTTTCAAGACGCTGTGCAGGCACTTCCTTCACAAAACCGAGCCATGCCCACTGTGCCTGTTCATAACTGCAATGAGGCACATCAGCCTGTATGGCAAGCTGATGACAAAATTCATCTGTATCTATGGAACCATTCTCGACCTGAAGAAATATGCCGGTTTGTCCATAGACACCCATTTGTTTGCGGGCATCTTTGATGCCGAGTTGTTCAAAACGCCGCATTGCCTCATCGGGATCAAGCGTTATGACCACCCCACCGAGATCGAATACCAAATTCTTTATCATAGATTGAATGTTTAGTTTAGTGTTATCACCATCGTATGGCCGTCTGCCCATGTTGCAAAAGATAGTTGTTCGCCAGACTGAAATGATGGTTTCCGAAGAAGCCGCGATATGCAGACAAGGGTGACGGATGGGCAGAACGCAGAATAAGATGACGGTTGCTGTCGATGAGATAGCTCTTGCTCTGTGCATAACTTCCCCAAAGAATAAATACAAGACCGTCGCGCTCACGGCTCAAAATCCGGATGACCGAATCCGTAAAGTCTTCCCATCCACGACGCTGATGGGAACCGGCCACATGCTCACGCACGGTCAATGTAGCGTTCAGCAAAAGGACTCCCTGCTCTGCCCAGCGGGTGAGATTGCCACTCTGGGGAATAGGCGCACCCGTGTCTGTATTTATCTCCTTGAATATGTTCACCAACGACGGCGGAAAAGGAACTCCGTCATTGACAGAAAAGCACAGTCCGTGCGCCTGTCCTTGCTCATGATAAGGGTCCTGCCCGATAAGCACGACCTTTACTTTATCGAAAGGACACAGATTAAAAGCATTGAATATAAGATTGCCCGGAGGAAATATACGATATGAGCGATATTCCTGCTTTACATACGATATGAGCTTTTCAAAGTACGGCTTGTCGAACTCTTCCTGAAGCCGCTCCTTCCAACTCGGTTCTATTTTTACTTGTACTGACATTTTTCGGTTAAAACAATATCTAAGAATAAATATACTATCAAAAAAAGAAAAGTCTGAGAATATGCAACAGAGCAACGTCAATCCATTCTCAGCCTTTCAGAACCGCACTCTTCCTCCACAAATCCAATGTTTGCGATAATACGCTTCGTCAAGGCTGCTGACGATGACTCCGCGTGAGGAACTTGCATGGATGAACTTACGGTCTTTCAGATAAATGCCGGTATGTCCGACCTTCCGCTTTGAATTATCCGTAGAGAAGAAAACGAGATCGCCACTCTTCAGTTCTCCCTTCCTTATACGCTTGCAATCCTTCTCCTTCTGATCCATACTTTTACGGTTCAGCTTCTTGCCATACACCTTATTGTATATGGCAAGATTAAGCCCGGAACAATCGACTCCCCTCCTGCTATTTCCGCCGACACAATAAGGAACACCAATCCATGATGCGGATTCGACCATCAATGGCCAGTCATCATCCACCTCGATGTCAAAGCCGAGACACAGACCGGCACGAGCAAGCAGCCTGTAATCGGCAGAAGCGACAGAGTTTCGTGCAGAACGGCAGGAGGAAAAAAGGCACAAAACAGACAAAAACCACAGAAGATGTTTCATCCCCATAAATACACAAGTCAGGAAAAATCCGTTCAATTCAACACATTACCCTTGAAGTAATCTTCAATCTCAGCTGTGAGGTCGGCATAACTCTTGTCATAGTCTTTCAAGATAACACCATGCTCAAGCAAAGTGATACGGGTACAGATATCAAAAGTGTGCAGAAGATTATGACTTGATACAAGGATGGTGGCTCCCGTTTCGCGGTTGTAGCTCTCCAAAAGATATTTCATGGCTATCTGGCTGCTCGGATCAAGGTAGTTGAAAGGTTCGTCGAGAATAAGCAATTGAGGACTGTTGAGCATGGCCCCAATGATTCCCACTTTCTGCTTGTTGCCGGCAGAAAGGTTTCTTATCAGAGTATTCTGACCAAGCACCTCGCCATTCATGAAATTTTCAAACTTTGCCAGCCGGCTGTCCTTCTCTTCTTTCGACATGCCGCTGACCTTGCTTATGAAAGAGAAATATTCGTCAGGAGTAAGATAATCGATAAGAAAACCATTGTCTATGTATGCACCGGTAAAAGCCTTCCAATCCTCACATGCGGATGTCACATACGAAACATATTCACCTCCATGAACAGTTTCCGCTGAAGCATCTCCATCCCCAAAACGGGGTTTCGAGATGCCATCAACGGTAACCGTTCCCTTATCGGGAAGCAACAGATCGAGAATGATGCGGAAAAGTGTCGTCTTGCCCGCACCGTTATTGCCGACAAGCCCCACAATTTCTCCCGAATGTATGGAGAAGTGGTCTATATCAATAGCGACTTTCTCGCCAAAAGCCTTTTTTACTTTTTCTATCGTAAGATTCATATCAAGAACTTTTTTGTATTTTTACAACTGCCGTGAGTCGCGGAACCCGGCCATATTGACATATCGGCGCTTCATGAAACGACGATAAATATGGCGGAGCCAGACTGAATGCAAGAATGTGC
Organism: uncultured Bacteroides sp.; assembly: GCA_964554265.1. Classification (GTDB taxonomy): domain Bacteria; phylum Bacteroidota; class Bacteroidia; order Bacteroidales; family Bacteroidaceae; genus RGIG8745. The sequence goes on from CAZKOB010000046.1 coordinate 16,512, forward strand.
CGGCAACACCGATGACAAGCATCACGATCGATGCGACACTTTCAGAAAGAATCAACATCAGCATATACATGAACCCCATAGGGACAAACAATGCAACGGAAGAAAATATCATCTGCGCTTTGGTGCTCCGTCCGCTCCGGGTCAACTTCTCATTCAAATGGATGGTGTTGTTGTTATAGACCGCCAGCTGAAAGAGAAAAGGGAAAATCACTCCTGTGGAAAAGAACATGCACCCTAATGCCGTGACAACAGTCAGCTTATCTTCCACAATAGGCATTATAACAGAACAAAGCGGAAAAATCATCATCATACAGTTGAAATAGTATTTCGCCTTCAACAAAGAGAAAACCGATTCCTTGCGGCTCATCAAACCGTCCATATAATTGCCCTCCATGCACATGATGTTGGTCAGAGTCATCGTACCGAGACAGGCAAAACAATATATGCAAATAAAGATTTTCATAAACGGACTGTTGTCATACACATCGGAAAAGGCAAACAATGCACACAGCATAAACATATAGAATGCCCCAAAAAGGAATTGCTTACGAACAACCTGATTGCGGACAGTAGACTTGATTTCAAGCTTTATGTATTCACCAATCTCCCCGAACCTATTCAGGAACTTCATCTCCTGAGACTTGACTTTCTTAACCTTGTCGTCCTTCGAAATCTCCTTGTAAACGTAGTGCAGCTGTATCTTCCGGTTCACAAAAAACATCAAAACAATTGAGGCAAGTAGCAGTATGAAACTTAGCGGATTAAGTTCGATGAACTCTCGACCCAAATGCAATGTGGCATAAAACAGCCATTGGCTGTGCTCATCAAAAAATATGCCGAAATATATCAATGCCACATAAACAAGAATCGGTATGACAACTGTATAGACACGCTGGTTTATAAAGGTGCGCCATATCAAATACCAATAGCTATTGAATACGAACATGAGCCACCAGCCAAGCAGAAAGCCTATAAAGCCGGAAAAGCCGAACAAAGGGGAAACAGCAAGAAAAGCGAACGGAACCAGAAAGAAGAACCAGAAAGCATTGTCTGCCCTCAGCCCCAACCTCAGCAGGAATACGTTAAGCAGAAAATTTGTCGGAATGTTCAGCAGCTTGTAGGGCCTTACATCCTGAGCAGGAGTTTCCTGCAGTCCGAAACGAAGAAAAAAGTCTATGGCAAGAAAATAGACCATCCCTCCATTTATCCAGTCGTAGGCATCAAGATTGGAATCCTTGAATATGAAAAAGAATATGATTCCTAAACAAAACAAATAAACCGCCCATGCAGCAACGAAAATATATATGAACACTTTCATTACCATGTTGCGTTCAAACATAGGATGTCTTCTGTCAGCAAGTCTCTGATTTCTGCTGATCAGACGATAGAGCAACTTTGCACGATTAAAATCCATGATTCAGATTTTTAGCAGCTATGCCACCTGCACCGGTCAGAATCGGGACATTGAATGCAGACGGCATAACATCCTATAATTTATTGTCCGCAAGATATTTCTCTGCCTCCATTGCAGCCTTGCATCCGGAACCGGCTGCTACAATGGCCTGCCGATAATCAGGATCTGCCACATCACCTGCGGCAAAGACTCCCGGAACATTTGTCTTTGGTGAATTTCCTTCCGTAATAATATATCCGGTCTCGTCTGTATTTATCCAAGGCTTAAAGATACCGGAATTAGGGGTATGGCCGATTGCAAGGAAGAATCCGTCAACAGGCAGGTCGTAATGACGCTCATCGGCTTCGCCTTTGCGATGAACAAGATGTGCCCCTTCAACACCATTCTCGCCATACAACCCTTCTGTCTGAGTTTCAAACAATACTTCAATCTTAGGGTTATCAAAAACACGTTCCTGCAAAATCTTGGAAGCGCGCAAATAAGGCTTGCGCACAATAAGATAGACTTTTGAGGCAAGACTGGCAAGATAGGAAGCTTCACCGCATGCCGTATCGCCTCCGCCTACTACGGCCACAACTTTCTTACGATAGAAAAATCCGTCGCATGTGGCACATGCGCTGACTCCCTGTCCACGATACTTCTCTTCATCGGCAAGACCAAGGAACTTGGCAGATGCACCTGTGGCTATAATTACAGTATCGGCTTCCACCTCTGTATCATCATCAAATGTAAACTTGTAAGGAGGGATGCTCAAATCGGTCTTCACCGCAATGTGCTGGCGGACATCAACACCAAATTTGTCAACCTGATCCCTCATAAGATCCATGAGTTCCTGTCCTGTAATCGCTTCAGGATGACTCGGGAAGTTCTCCACCATGTCGGTGATGGTCAACTGACCTCCGGGCTGTATACCTTCATAAAGCACAGGTGAAAGATTCGCCCTGCTTGCATATATCGCAGCCGTATATCCGGCCGGTCCAGAGCCAATTATCAAACAACGAATATGTTCCATAGTTCAGTCTTTATTATGTTTATTATTGAATATTCTATCGCAAATCTATTACATCAACATCGGGATACTTCTTTGGGTTGAATGTAAACACGGAATCACCCAACCTCTCGTTCTTGTAAGAGGTCACCCTGATTGTCGTCGTTGCCTTGTCTGTTTCCGTATGAACATATACAGGCTGCATATTATGCTTGTTTATCCTGACAACAATCTTCTTGAACGCTCCACTCTGTTTCTCCCGGGTAAGGACAATCTCATAGTAAATACTTGTGGACTTTCCCATCGCAGCCTTGTATCCGGTCTTGTATATCGACAGCAAAGAATAAGGATTCATCTTTGCCACATCGGTCGCGGAAGGAGTAGTAACATTCACTTCCTCATTCTGCTTCACGTATGTCCACATGGTCTTACCGTTAAACCAAGTGACAACACCTTCTATGGAACAGCAAAACTTCTTGCCTGACATACGCATATTACCATCAACAGGACTACCGCCATCGGCACTAAGGGTAAAATTCATGTTCACTCCCCCACCATTTTTAATCTTTGTGGCAGCCTTGTCAAGAATGGCTGTCGGTGAATCGGCTGCACAGACCGTATGCGCCACCAACATAAAAAGAGAGAGCATTGCAAAAATTATAATCTTCTTCATAATCAAAAAAAATACTTATTTATCCCAAAGAGTTCAATAAACTGTCTAATGTAAGCAAATCACAGATGAGCACTTCCCTCGGTTTACTACCCTGCTGCGGACCTACGACACCGGCCTTCTCAAGCTGATCCATAAGACGACCCGCACGGTTATAGCCTATCGAAAACTTACGCTGTATGAGAGAAGTGGAACCTTGCTGGGTGGAAACAACCAGCTTTGCCACCTCAGGAAACATAGAGTCAAGGTGTTTCATATCGGCCGTATTCTCATGCTCAAGACCACCATCATCGGACACAACTTCCGGCAAATACATGGCATGAGGATAACTCTGCTGAAGACTTATATACTGGCATATACGGGCTACTTCAGGAGTATCGACAAAAGCACATTGTACTCTGACAGGTTCGGCTCCCTGCAGATACAACATATCTCCTCTTCCGATAAGCTGGTTGGCTCCGGGACGGTCGAGGATCGTACGAGAATCCATCATTGCCGCAACTCTGAATGCAATACGCGCAGGGAAGTTCGCTTTGATTGTTCCGGTGATGATATTCGTAGTCGGACGCTGGGTAGCAATTATCATGTGTATGCCGACCGCACGGGCAAGCTGGGCAATTCGGCAGATAGGCAATTCTATTTCTTTGCCAGCCGTCATGATAAGGTCGCCGAACTCGTCAATAATAACAACAATATAAGGCATAAACTCATGTCCATGTTCAGGATTCAGCTCACGCGCCTTGAATTTGGCATTATACTCCTTGATATTTCTGACTTTGGCTTTCTTCAGCAGATTGTAGCGTGTATCCATCACCTGACACAACGACTTCAATGTATTGACAACCTTCTGAACATCTGTAATGATAGCTTCTTCCTCATCTTCAAGCTTGGCAAGGAAATGGTTTTCTATCGGAGCATAAATGCTGAACTCCACTTTCTTCGGATCTACCATCACAATCTTAAGCTCTGAAGGGTGTTTCTTGTAAAGCAAAGACGTGACAATTACATTCAACCCCACAGACTTACCCATACCTGTAGCACCGGCAACAAGAAGGTGAGGGGCCTTGGCGAGGTCAATCATATATACCTCATTTGTAATGGTTTTGCCAAGAGCACAAGGCAATTCCATCTTAGTTTCCTGATATGTACGGCTGTTGAGAATGCTTTCCATCGACACCATGCATTGTTTCTTATTAGGAACTTCAATACCAATAGTACCTTTACCCGGTATAGGAGCAATGATACGTATACCCACAGCTGCAAGGGAAAGCGCAATGTCATCCTCAAGATTCCTAATCTTGGCAATCTTGACACCCACAGCCGGTGTTATCTCATACAAAGTGATCGTAGGACCTATCGTTGCCTTGATACTAGTGATTTCGACACCAAAACTCCGCAAAATTTGTATAATGCGTTCCTTGTTGGCATTCTGCTCATCCATGTCAATCTGAGGATTACTGTCCTGACGATGATCCAAAAGATCTAGAGTAGGATAACAATAATGCTCCAAATCCAACTTAGGATCATAGGGAACAAGTATTCCATCATCAAAAGTCGCATCTTCGACAGCAGTCTCAACAATTTCAAGTCCGATTTCACCTGTTTTGTGAAGTTGCTCAGCATCACTCGCTTGTCGGTCTGTTTCACCATTCACTTCATCATCGGTATTGTCGGTTAACAAATCAGTTCCGGATTCTGCTCCGACATCAGAAGGTGCCGGTCCGGAATTTCCGGACATTATCGAACCGTTTATATCAGAACTGACAATATTGCCATTTGCATCAAACTCCAAAGTGTTGCGTTTGGGGTCTTCATATAAGACAGGTGCATCGGATGTGTCCGGCTGCTCAGACAAACTGCCTTCACTATTAAAGCCTGTAGTTTTAGCATCATATCCGGACTGTTCAGACTGAGACAAGTCTTCTCGTGGCGCAGACTTTGCATGACTTTCCACATACCGTCTGTGTACTCTCCTTATCATATTCAGGCGTAATAGTCCACGGACCAAGGCTATTGTTTTTGAACTCACATATACCAGATAAAAAACAGCCGACATAAGAAGTACGGAGAACAAACCCGGACGGCCGACTAATGCGGTGAGACGCTTGACGACAAATTTGCCATGATTTCCACCAAGATTCACAAACGAAGTGTCAAACCACGGTATAAGACTTGCTGCTAAAGAAAAGACAATGCTCAACCATACCAATACAAATGCTGTGTGTATAAAACACTTGACAAGATTGAGTTTATACACATTCATCAGCCTGAAACCTACAAGAATAAGAAATACAGGTATCAAGTACGAAGCAAGACCAAAACAATTGTTCAGAAAGAAGAATGCAATGACAGCGCCAAGCGAACCGCATACGTTATCGTATATATAGCTTTCATTGGATATATCAGCAGCTGTAGGATTCTCCAGAATATCGAAATCTGAAGCTCCGGAATATAAATATGATGTAAAAGCAATCAAAAGAAAGACGGAAAATACAGCAAGGACAAAGCCAACGGAAAATGCCGTCAGTTCCTTTTTTCCGACACCGCCCAGCACATTTATAGTACCAGAGTTTTTGCTATATTTTTTGCCGGTCGCTCTCGAAGTTTGTTTCTTTGCCATTTCTAATACTTATGGTATGATTCAAAAGACAACAATCTTTTTCATTATGATTTGCAAATTTAGATAAAACCCACGAGATTTTACACTGTCAAAATGAAGAATTTATTTTTTCTTTAAAGGTATGGCTGTAATTGAAAACGATAAAACAGACAAAATGGAAACAAAGCCATGAAAAAAAATATTTTGAAAATGCTCGTACACCTTAAAATTTGCCTACGCAAACACCACGCAAAAGCCAACTTATGGGTCAGTCCTAAAATTCCCTTTAAGAAACGTCTGGAGGTCAAAACTGTAACGACCGGTTTATCTTCGGCCATGATGTTGACAGTCAGGACGGCATTTCCCGGAGCAAAGCTGATAAACGACCGTTTTCACGTGCAACAGCTTATGTCGGAAGCTGTTGCACCAGTTACGTATCCGTCACCGCTGGGAGGTACTTGATCAAGAAAACAAGGCGATAAAGGAGCATCGCGCCAGACGCAAGGCGTGCCGCAATAAGCAGGAACGTGATCTGTTGGGGCAATGGACACCATGCTTGATGGAAAACGGGGAGACCATGCCACAGATAATGGCCCGCAGCCGCCACATCATACTCAAGCATAAGTCGAAATGGAATGGGCAACAATCCATCAGGGCCAAAATTCTTTTTGAGAAGTTTCCGGACCTGGAAAAAGCTTACGCACTTTACCTCGATATGGTCGGGATATTTAATCAAAAGTCTGTTCCCGCTGAGGCCGGGCTTAATCTGGCAAGGTGGTATAATGATGTTGAGAAGTTCGATAACCGTGAATTCAACAAAGTGCTTGAAACCTTTGAAAATCACAATACAACCATAATCAACTACTTCGAGCAGAGATTTACAAACGCCTCGGCGGAGTCTTTCAACGCCAAGATAAAGGCCTTCCGGACGCAGTTCCGTGGTGTCGGAGACATCAAATTCTTCATGTACCGCCTATCTATGTTTTACAATTGACCGGCTCGTACAATCGGGGGGCACCAACCGCTCCTGTCCGCTGACCCCTAAAATCGCTGGTAGGCTTCATATCCATAATGAATCCAATTTGAATATATGTATGCCAACAGGGAGCGAAATGTCAATTAACGTGAGTTCGATATAATTCAAGGTAGTGTTTCAAATTCAAAACAGATTT
>CAZKOB010000047.1:0-23124 GCA_964554265.1 uncultured Bacteroides sp.
AATTTTTCAAGGTGAACAAAATTTATTTTCAAGGTGAACGAGTTTGAGAAAGTCCATTTTTCGGGCTGAAATTGGGTGTTGGCCAAATTTGATTTCTTAAAAAATCAAAATCAGATTTTTCAATGCCACGAAAAACAAAGATGGTTTTTGGTTGCGAAAAACAAGAGTCTTAGAACAATAATTTTATAACTTACTGATTATCAGTATATCCTATTTCTGTCTCTACTTGTACCTGTTGCACTTAAAACTGCATAGTTTTGCTAAAATAGTATTTTACTGATTATCAATTATTTGTCAATAAATCTTCAAAAATTTGGCAATCAAACAAGTGTAAACGAATCTTAATTATGTTAATAAACTTCCGTTTGCTACGAGTAGATTTTGTGTCAAAAAGAAAGAAGAAATGTTTCTGAGAAAGACTGTTGCTTTTGCTTGTGTACTCACAGACTCCTCCGTCGCTTCGCGCCACCTCCCCTAACTTAGGGGAGGAGCTTAGTTACCTTGCTCGTTGGAAAGCCAATAGTGAGTCAACATGTTGTTTGTCAATATAATAGCATTTACACCGAACAGGTAACCAGACTCCTCCCCTAAGTTAGGGGAGGTGGCGCGAAGCGACGGAGGAGTCTGTGAATACAACCACTTACAATCATAATAATCATAAGAGGAGTCTGTGAAAACATCAACTTACAATCACAAGATTTACAAGAGAAATCTATGAAAATACCAGCTTACAACCATAAGATTCCTTTCATTAGCCTATCTTCTGCAGATGCGGTTTTGGTCAGTTGGCTGTTTGTGAAGGATGTGTTATAGCCAATGCAAGTCTCCAAGCCCCACGTCCGCCGTGTTCTGCATATTTCTTTAGCAAATATCCTGCAACTTTTGTTAAAGAAGGTATTTCCTGCAATTTGTCTTCCAGTAACGTATCCAAATCCGCTGCAACCTCTTTGTTTTTCTCTAAAAGCAAGTGACCTTCAAGTATTTTTATTCTATAAAAGAGGGCTATTTGTGATGTTTTTTTATTTGAATCCGAATCAGGAAGATTATATATCATTTCGGCTGCGGCCTTCAATGCTTTCCTTATGTAATCGATTCTTTCGGAGAAGCAGCTTCCTGTTATACTGTCCGGATGTATGCGGATGCAGTGGAACGGATGCTCTGTATGCCATTTGATGTAGGGACGTGCAAGAAGTGTCCGTATGCCAAGTTCCCAGTCATCCCAAGTCAGCAGACTGTTGTTCCATCCGCCGATTCGTCTGATGAAGTCTGTTTTGAAAATCATGGATTGTGTGCTCAGCATTCCGTTCAGGATCTGTACAACGGGATTACCTGTTTGTCTGAATGCTCTTGTTTTGCATTGATTCCCTATGCATTGTGTTGTAGTTATGATTATTACATCCTCTTTAGCCTTTTTACATACGTGATTCATCTCTTGAAAAAAATCGATGGAAAACTCATCGTCTGAATCGAAGAAATAAATGTATTCTGTATCACATAGTTCCAGTCCTTTATTACGTGCATAAGACGCGCCCTTTCGTCCTTCTCGGGTAACAATGATTCGTCCTTCCGGATATTTTATCTTGAATTGCTGGATATACTCGTAGGAACCATCATCGGAACCGTTGTCTACCAAGATGATTGTGGGTGAAATGCCTCTGCATTTGCAGGCAGATTCCATGATGCTCTTTAGTGTGTTCGGAACAAACTTGATTCTGTTGTATATTGGTATTACTACTGTAATGTTGCAGTTTTGTCTTTCCATACAATGTTTCTACAATATTTTATGCCGTCGAACATGTTCTTCACCAGCGGAAGAGGGTTTATGCCTTCATGAACCAAATAGAATGCGGCTTCTTTTATGCAGAGATATGCGGCTTTTGCCGTACCATAGCAGTAGCAGAATGTTGCACCTTTCGATCGTTGTACACGTATGTCTGTAAGAAAATGTTCTCCGGTTGTGTTTTGTGGAGTTTCGGCTATAACATAAGGAAAACATTCGATTCTGAGTCCGTTTTTTCCGGCATCTTTCAGAAAGACAGATTCTTCTCCGGAACACAGATAAGCTGCTCCGAGTCCGTAGTGCTCATTGAATACGGTTCCGGAATCTTGTACTTTTTTCCGGCGCATCGTTATTTCTACAGAAGCGGGGTAGTAATATTGTTTTTCTGCTTCTGCATAACTCATGTGAGCGTCTGGATATTTTTTGTGCAAGATTCCTTCTGACGACATTGTCCGGAACAATGCAATATCCATATCCTTGTTTTCTGTATATGTCTGCCGGATGATGTCTATATATGAGGTCTTGTATATGGCATCATCGTCAGCTATTATGCAGATATCAGCGCTTGACTTCGACAGCGCGTAATTGCGGTTGCGTGAAAGTCCGCGTCCTTTGAGTGGAAAGACCTTGACATCTTTTCTTGTCTTCAATACCTCTGGAATTTTGTTTAGATATTTCTTGTCTGTATATTGCATTGAAACAATATACTCTACGTCTTCTTGTTCTTTCATGAGGACATGAGGCACATTTTCTATGCCTTCATTGAGCGTACATACAAGAATGTCTATCGTATTTTGGTTTGATGGGTTTGTCGATGCCATTGTTTATTGTCATTTACTGTTCCAGAAGTCAAGATAGCGTTGGGCTACTTTCACGTGGTCATGATGTCGGCGGATATATTCAACGCTTTCTTTTGACAACTTCGGTATATCTTCAGAATGCAGCACCAATTGTTCCAGCTTATGGAATACGTCCTCTTCATCAGGCAACACATTTATAATCGGACGCAGTTCCTTTTCTCCAAGAATATCATAATTTTCTTTTTCTCCGCCTCCTACGAGCACAATGCCTTTTGCCATAGCCAGCAAGGCATTCATGGCCGGAGTGTAGGAATAAAGTTGGTCAAGCAATACATCACTGCTGTTCATCAGGTTCCGGTAGATTGAGAATGGTACAGATTCCACCTTTACGATTTCACACAGAGCCGGATGTTTGGCTTTGACTCTTTCAAGTGCGCGAAGCATAATGTCCGTACCTTTGTATTCGGAACGTCCTTTTTGTATGCCTATGAAGAATCTCACTCCTTTGTGTCCGTCATGCTTTATCGGAGATATGTTGTCCATATTGATGGGAAAAGGAATGAAGCAAGTTTTGTCCGGAAAGTTTGGGCGATAGCAGCAGTCGTATTCATAGAGTCCGGTTATTATGCCGTCACAATCGTCGGCAATAATCTTGTTTATAGCTGTCTTTTCTCCTTCAAGCCAGTCCTCGATGAACGGTTTGTTGAATGGTTCGTCAGTACGCTGCTTGTTCCCGATATTGAAATCTGAATATCTGAAAGTCCGGCAGTCAAGACATGTTTTTACCCAGTAATGGTCCATGCCGAAAGCCCCGAGAAATACTTTCCTGTTGTTTCGCCTTATGTATTTGTAAAAAGGAAGTATTTTATTTGCTTTCAAGTCAAGAAAAACAGGATTGATAAGTTGTACAACATCATATCCTTTCATCTTAGGCAGTGTGCGGATGATGTCGGTTATATAGCGTATCGTATCCGATTTGCTGAGTGAACGGCGTCGCAGGTCTATGTCGCGTCTATAGTTTTTCCAGCTGTCTCCGTCAGATATGACACACACTTCATGCCCGAGTTGGCGTAACCCCTCTGCTAAAGTCCAGTGTACATTGCTATAGTCGCCGAGAAGCAATATTTTCATATGGGATTTTTATTCTGCAGCTCTGCTGCAATCGTCTTGCATCTTTATTTCCTTGTCAATTTCATGGCAAATCCTCCTCCAGAGGCCAGATGTATGGAGAGATGGGATTTGTTGTTCAAGGTCTTCTTCTCTGTCTTGTAGTCTGTGGCGGCTTTGTCGGCATTAATACCGTCAGAGAATATTACAGCCTCATACTCTGTATTTTCCGGCAGGAAGTCGAAATGCAGTTCTATGTCACGTGAATCCCAGTTTGTTTGTCCTCCGATATACCATGCGTTCCCGGCCTGTCGTGCGGATACAATGTATTCGCCAATCTTTCCAAGAGGAATAATAGTCCGTTCAAATTGCGTTGGTATTGAAGAAATGAAATTTGTGCATTCCTTTTCCTTTTCATATATGGTCGGATTGTCTGCAAGCATGGTTAATGGAGAGTCGTGCACAATATACATTGCAAGCTGATGGCAACGGGTTCCCATTGTCATAGGGTTGTAATATACCGGTTGAAAGTCTTTGCGTGAAGCATTGCGCATTCCGCCAGGAGTGAAATCGACAAATCCGGTTTGCATACGTATGAAAGGGAATGTCACATCGTATAAAGGCATGTCCTTTTCTTCGGCCTTACTCCATTTTGCTTCTTCCATTCCGAATACACCTTCAAAATTTATGATGTTAGGATAGGTGCGGTTGATGCCTGTAGGTTTGTAAATACCGTGCAGGTCAAGTACTAACTTGTGCTTGGCACAGGCTTCGGCTATTCTGTACACCATCTCAACTCCATTTTGGTCATCACGGTCAAGGAAGTCGACCTTGAATCCCTTTATTCCCATTGCAGCATATTTGCTGCATGCTGTTTCAAGATCTTTGTCGAGAACATTGAAGACTGTCCACAATATGATTCCCACATTTTTCTCTTTGCCATAGCTGACAAGTTCCGGCAAGTTGATTTCAGGAATGGTTGTAAGCATATTGCCGCTCTTGGGTTCGTACCAACCTTCATCGAGTATGATATATTCCAGACCATTTTTTGCAGCAAAATCAATATAATATTTGTATGTCTCCATGTTGATTCCCGCCTTGAAGCCCACTCCGCTGAGTCCCCAGTCATTCCACCAGTCCCAAGCCACCATTCCGGGCTTTATCCATTCTGTATGTCCTATTCTGTTGGGAGAGGCAAGGGCATAAACAAGGTTGTTCACAGGCATTTCCCTGTCATCGTGGCTTACAGCTACGATGCGCCAGGGGAAAGTCCTGTTACCCTTGCATCTGGCTATGTAATCTTCTGTCGAGGTGACATATTCTTGTTGCCTCCACGGATAGAAGTCCGTTGTCTTGGGATATTTGGCAAATTCTCCTTTGAGCGACGTTCCTTCTGCTTTCAGAAACATTCCCGGATAGGATTCAAGGTCGCTTTCCATTATTGTCAGCTTGGCTGTTTGGCAGTCTATCGTGGCAGGAAGAAAGGCCAGAATATCTTTCGATTGCGATAGAGGTGCCATGTCATAGGTCGCTTGAAAAGCCATAGCCGTCTGATTCTTTTCATTGGTGGAGTATGGCAACCATGCCGTATAGTCTGAGGTGAAGTTAAATTCTGCCGTTTCTGACTCTATTGTATAGGTGTCGGAGAAAGATTGCGTTACGAAACGATAAGCAATGCCTTCATTGTAAGCCCTTATTTCTATGCCTGTTCCATTCTTCAGCTGTATAGCGAGATAGTTGCATTTCGTCTCTACTTCAGCTTGTCTGTAGAGGAAAGCTTTGAATGACTCTTCTCTTTTTCCTGTCTTTTTTGACACTACTGTTGCGTCTTCCGTAATTTCTCCTTTTCCGGAAATGTTGAGTCCTATCCGGTTGTTTCGCATGAGCATATTCCCCTTGTCTATAAGGGAATACGTAATGTTCTTTCCAACTGTCACCTCTACTTGCAATTGTTTGTTTGGTGAGGTGATACGATATACTTTGTCTGCTGCTGCGGAACTTGATATATACAGTACCAATATGGCGGTTATTGTCGATGTCTTCATGTTGTTGGTGATGTAATTATGGTATTTGCGATAATCTTATACTGCGGTAATCTCATACTTGAGTTCAATCTTCTTCCAGAACCTTCAGACAGTAGTTGAAAGTCCGCATTTCTTCGTTGTTGCTGCGTTCGTATGGATTACCTATGATTGGTTGGTATTTGTCTTTTGGATAGCCTAATACGACAAGGTATATCTTGTCTGTTTTTCTGACAGGCTTATAGTTTATTTTGCCGTTGAATGCCATTTCTGCCGGGCTGTATTCTGCGTTTCCTTCTTCATCTACGGCTACGATTCCATATCTGTATCCGTTTTTGTTTTTGTCGCCTCTACCTTCAAAATAAATTTTTAAGATGTTTTTGCCTTGACTGTTGGGCAGTTCCACAACATTGAATCCGAAAGTTGCCGGTATCTTGTCTGTATCTGGTTTCAATATATTGCCTTCTGTTGTCATTGGGGTCTTCAATTCACAAGCGTATTTTTTGTGAGTTTCTTTCACTCTTGGATAGTCAAATGTAACGAGACGGGCATAACAGTTGTACATCTCATCTGCCATATCTTCAAGGCTGAGATTGAAGAGTCGCATGTAGGTCATTGCCGGATCTTCGTCTTTGCGTCCATGACGGAACAGTTCGCCCATGACTGTCAGCCCATGTTTCATACTCCAGTATTCAAGGACATATGGCGAGTGATAAATATTTTCTCCATGAAGGAATGGGAGGTTGATGTGCTGCTTGAACCCTTCCCAATGGTAGTGTTCGTCTGTAACCCATTCAGGATTGACCTGCCACAGCATCCATTGTGATGCCATTTCAAAAATGCCTCCTCCTCCCCATGATTCTCCTTGACCGTCACAGCCCACTTGCGATTGGAAGCTATGTCCGAGTTCATGAGCTATACAGTTCAGTTTGTCGTCCTGCACTCTGTTGGGTGCGATCCATAGCGCGCCTATCTGTTGGTCGTAGTCGCCACCGTATGCAGTACCTTCAAGCGAATAATTCAACATGACCATCATTCTGTAGCGTTCGGACTTCGAACCCGGAAGCACAAACTTCAGTGTGTCACGGTAGTATTGGTAGAAGGTCTCCAGCTTTTCAGTCAGATTGTCAAGGTCTACCTTCATATTGTGTCCTTCAAGGTCCGGAGCTTTTGACAAATCATTGCCGAAGCCTTTTTCCCAGAATATGGCAAAGTTAGGTGTTGATGCCATCCTGTGGTAACTCCATTTCGAATCCGGATTATAGAAGTCATTTTCCTGTAGCTCTTTAGGTATGTATATTTCTTTTCCTTCCGGAAGGCTGACGTTTTGCCCGAATGTGGCCGAAGCGACTGAAAATAAAGCTGATGCCAGTGCTAATGCTGTCAGAGGTTTGTTCATGATGTGGATTTTTAGGTTATTGTCTTTTTGAATTGTCTCATTTGAGCTTATTCTGCTTTTGGGACAACTTCATGGCAAAGTTACTTAAATTGAAGTTTTTTATACTATTTGGAATAACTATTTTTTCTTTCTTTGATCTAGTTTTTTGTATGTCTTCTTATTTTTTTCTCTCAAAACCACTAATTTTGTTCCCGATTTATAAATAAACGAGATACGAAACGATATGGCAAACAACATTATTGCAAAAGGAGTGAAGTATATTGGGGTTGATGATCTTGACCTCGATCTTTTTGAGGGACAATATGTAATACCTCAAGGTGTGTCATACAATTCTTATTTGATAGATGATGACAAGATAACTATCATGGACACTGTTGACGAACGGAAGACGGATGAGTGGCTCGATAGTCTTACTGTTGAGCTTGCCGGACGCAAGCCTACTTATCTTGTCGTGAGCCATCTGGAGCCGGACCACGCATCGAATGTAAAGCGCATAATGGATATGTATCCTGAATGTACGATTTTGTGTTCTGCAAAAGCTGTGCCTATGTTTGTGCGCTTTTTCAATACCAACTTCGGTGACAGGGTGAGAGTGGTGAAGGAAGGCGAATCTGTTTCCATAGGTGAGCATACATTGCAGTTCTTCATGGCTGCTATGGTACACTGGCCTGAAGTGATGGTTACATATGAGCAGAGCCAGAAGATTCTTTTCTCTGCCGACGGTTTTGGAAAATTCGGTGCTTTCGGTATAGATGAAGACTGGGCATGTGAAGCTCGTCGTTACTATTTCAATATTTGTGGAAAATACGGAGCGTCAGTACAAGCTCTTTTGAAGAAGGCAGCTTCACTTGATATTGAGATTATTTGTCCTCTTCATGGTCCTGTGCTTTCTGAGAATCTGGGATACTATATAAACCTCTATAATATATGGAGCAAATATGAGGCTGAAAGCGAAGGAGTGTTCATTGCTTACTGTTCTTTGCATGGAAATACAGAAGAAGCCGCTTTCCGCCTTGCTGAAATGCTGAAGGATAAGTACGACAAGAAGGTGGTTGTTTCCGACTTGCGTCGTTGTGATATGGCAGAGGCAATAGAAGACGCATTCCGTTATGACAGTCTTGTACTTGCTGCTCCTACGTATGATGCCGGAGTGATGCCGGTGATGGAAGATTTTATCAGTCATCTTAAATCAAAGGCTTATCAGAACCGTAGAGTAGGAATCATAGAGAACGGTTCGTGGGCTCCTGTTGCAGGCAAGAAGATGCGCGAGTCGTTGGAAGCAATGAAGAATATCACGATTATAGAACCTCTTGTTACTGTCGAATCGACTGTCAAGGAGAAGACGCTTGAAGAGTTGGACAAGCTTGCTGCAGCATTGGCTGTCTGATTTATATTTGGGATACCGGCAAGAACACCAATAATACGAACGCGAAGGTTCTAACTTCATCGTTGCATCCCCGGCATTACTCCCAATTGATGTATATATCCGATTTTTGACATTAAAAACTGATGAAGTCAGGAAACATACGTCATGACAAAATCAAGCAGTCTGCAAAATTTTCTATTTATCAGAAGAGGGCATATCAAAACTCCGATATACCCTCTTCTTTTTACACTCTTAAATTGAATATGTGTATGCTATACCTATCATTCATTGTTCAGGCATAAGTACTACACCTTCTTTTTTCATTCCGTCCACTTTTATTGTAATAGGTGAAGAGAAGCGCACATGACGGACATGTTCTGTTTCCCGGACAGCCGGCCGGCTGTTCAGGAATGCCTGATTGTACACTCCGTCTCCGAGATAGTCGTTGACTGTGAAGTAGCCCACACCGAAACTTGTCAGGTTCTGGAAGAAATGAGTTCCCTGACTCGGGTCGATACGGTAGTTGGTGAGTCCGGCCTCCACAATTACTTTGGCAGCCGATATGTTAGGCCACTTTACAGGAATGCCGAGCCATGGATCACTGCTTCCCCAACGTCCCGGACCGACAAGTACGTAATTATTGCCGCTGTCGAGAAACGCAGCGTTTATCTTGGATATTTCATCCGCAATAGCCGGGTTGTTTGAAGCCGAGTAGTTTTCTGTTTTCACATATACCACGTCATATACATCGTTCGTTATGCCATGGCCTATGGCATTGTGGCTGCGTATGATTGTCGCGTCGTCTGCAATCTTCGTCAGATCCTCGTCGAGCATCATCTTGTTGTCTACCATCGGGCGGATTTGCAGAAGATAAAATTCGCCTGTACGGTTGGAGTCGAGCTTCACCGCAAATTCGATTTCCACGGCGCGGAGCATATCTTCCTGACCGTATTTCATGACGAGTTTCAGCAGTTCAGGAAGAGGGAATACACCTTGTTGCAACACACCGCAGAATGTGATGAGCTTCCGTCCTCCGTCGTATATGCCGTCTCTTATTACCATGTCGTAAGGGTCGTATGTGGAAGCGATGTATTGCAGTGATCCGTCCTTCTCTGCCTCCCTGACAGACAGCTTGAGAAGGTTGAATCCGTCGTCGACACAGAAATTTTCCGTCATGTTCTTTAAATCGAGGGCATAGAAGCGCGTCTGGGTTTCTCGCAGTGCTATCTCCATCTCGCTGGTCTGGAGTATCTGGTCGGGATGTGAAGGGCACACACGGAGGTTCATGCCCCCATCGACAATGTATTTTCCGAGTCCGAGAGCAAGGTTTACGATACCTTCTTCTGCCTTTTCATCTCCTATAGGATAGTAGTTTACCGAACGCGCCACTCCTGAAATATTCGGATAGAACCTATTGTCGTACTGGGTTCCGACGACTTCCTGCAGAATCACCGCCATCTTCTCCTGATCGATGACATTGCTTGTCGCGGTCATGTAAGCTTTGCTGTCGCGGTAGAAGACAGAAGCATACACGCTTTTTATGGCATCGGAAAGCATCCGGAGACGTGTGTATTTGTCTTCCGCATACGGTATCATATAGGTTGAATATATTCCTGCAAAAGGTTGGTAGTGGGAGTCTTCAAGCAGGGACGACGAGCGGATGGCTATCGGATCGCGTACAACGTCGAGGAAAGTCATGAGGTCGTCTGCGAGACGTTCCGGCAAGCGTGCATGCAGGAAATATTGCAGGATGTCCTCGTCCGGCATGTCCGAAAGAGCTATCTGGTAAAGCTCATTGGTGTCCATAAACTCATCGAATATGTCGGTACAGAGCACCACTGTCTTCGGTATCATGACTCTTGCATTGTCGAATTCGTTGAGGTCGGTATGCCTCTTTATTATATGGTCGAGAAAAGCGATTCCGCGTCCTTTGCCTCCGAGCGAGCCTTCTCCGATGCGTGCGAAGTTGGAATATCTGTCGAATCGGTCGCGGTGGAACACGGCCACGACTCCCTGGTTTTTCATCCTGCGGTAGCTCACAATGGCATCGAAGATGATTTGCCTGTGGGCATCGACATCCTGCAGTGAATGCCAGGTGATATGTTTGAGGAATCTGGATATCGGGAACAATGCCCTTGAGCACAACCAGCGTGACACGTTGTTTCTGGTGATATGGTAGAGCAGTGATTCCTTGGGCAAGTCGAAGATGTTGTCCTGAAGATCCTTCAGGTTCTTGATTCGTGCCACCTCTTTCAGGGTTTTCGGGTCGCGGAAGATGAAGTCGCCGAAACCGAAACTCTTCAATATGAGGTTGCGCAAGTCTACATCCATCTTCTTTGAATTTTTGTCGATGAACGCGGCGCCGCATTTCGCCGCCAATTCTGCTTTGTCCGCCTCAGACGATTCCATAATCAGAGGCACAAACTCGTCCGAGGCTCTTATGGCCGAAAGCAGCTGGTATCCTGCCGTTTCATCTGTCTTTCCGTCTTTCGGAAAACGGCAATCGCTGATTACACCCAGCGTATTGTCCTTGAAACGGCTGTAGAGCGACCATGCCTCCTCGTAGTTGCGTGCAAGCACAATCTTGGGTCTGCCTCGCATGCGCAGAGTCTCCAGCTGTGCGTTCAGCGCCTCTGTAGCGAACTCAAGGCTTTGCTGGAGGACGAACTTGTACAGGTTGGGCAATATTGACGAATAGAAACGGATGGAGTCTTCTACGAGCAGAATCATCTGTACTCCTGCAACTTCGATGTCGTGTGCAAGGTTCATCTTGTCTTCGATGAGCTTTATGATGGAGAGCAGAAGGTCCGTGTTTCCAAGCCAACAGAATACATACTCGAAGATGGAGAGGTCTTCATTCTCCATTCTTTTGCGTATGCCGTGTGAGAATGGTGTGAGGACTACTATCGGCACCTTCGGATAGTCGTTCTTGATGCTGCGGGCAATGTCGAAAACATCGTTGTTGTCTGTTCCCGGCATACATATCACAAGGTCGAACGAAGTCCGTTTGAGTTCTTTCTCTGCTTCTTCCTGTGAGGCCACTTGGAAGAAGCGTGGCGGATAGCGGAGTCCGAGCTTGGCATATTCGTTGAATATCTTCTCGTCCACACGCCCGTCGTCTTCAAGCATGAAGGCATCATAAGGATTTGCAATCAGAAGCACATTGAATATGCGTTTCATCATCAAATCGACGAATGACGTGTCATGCAACATGAGCTTTTCTTTCTTACTTTGTATCTGCATGGTTTTCTTTTCGCTTATTTTGTCACAAAGATAGTGATTAGAAATGAGATTGTGAGTAAAATGGAGATGTAAAGCTTTGGAAAAGTGATTTGAAGACGCTGTGGCCGGTTTGAGAATTTCTGTTGTCTACCGTAGCAAAACGGCAAAACAACATCTGTCCGTATCCGTCAAAAAGAATATGTTTTCTCACATCCCATGACAGGCTTCATCTGCCGGGCCTGTTTTATTGTTTCATCACACCTGAAATCCATCATTTTTTGATTCGAACGATATTGGGATTTCCGCACAATCTGATTTGTTCTTGTAGAATATTGAAACTCATTGTGTCAGAGCCTGTGAAAATTTAATCTTGCCCCACAGAAAAGTCGTTTTCACTGCGCTTTTTTCTGAAATCAGCACTGCCGATTATAAAATCAGCAGTGTAGATTGTATAATCAGCAGTGCAGTTTTTACAATCAGCAGTGCTGATTATAAAAAACAATGCGGTGAATTTGACTTTTCAAAAGGGTGGCTTCATCTTTCCGGTGCGGTCTCTCCAAGAATGCGGCACTTTGTCCGGATGCATCTGCTACGAAGCCCAAAAAGAATAGGATAATCCCTATAATAAAATAGGGAATATCCGGCATTTTTCTAGTTGGCAGTATTTATTTTTGTATCGATAAAAATTGTACAAACCTAAAAAACAAAGCTATATGAAGAAGTTTATATTGATTGCAATCTCGTTGGTCATGATGCCGATTCTGAGTATGGCACAAGATGATGATCTTTATTTTACTCCTGTAAAGAAGAAAAAGCAGGAAGAGAAGAAGGAAGAAGTTGTTGTAAAGAACACTCCACGTAAAACTTTTGTTGTAGAGACGGAAAGCCCGGCTGTGGAAGTATATACGAAAAACAGCCGTGATGAAGATGAATATAACCGCAGGTACAGCAATGGGGATTCTTATCCGGATTCTTCTGAGAATGAAGAGGCTGATGGCGGCAGGGATTACGAAAGCAGTGAAGATGACTATTACTATTCACGCCGTATACTCAGATTCCGCAGTCCGCGTGTAGGAATTGCCGTGAGCAGTCCGCTCTATTGGGATTTGGTGTATTGCTATGGGGCATACGACTATCTCTATGACGATTATTTTGCTTACGATCCGTTCTTCTGGGGATACGGATGGAGATACGGATGGTCGTGGGGGCCTTGGAGCTGCTGGTATGGACCGATATGGGGATGGCATTCTCTGCATCATTGGCATTATTGGGGCTGTGGACCGATGTGGGGAGGCGGTATCCATCATGGAACGGCTCCCGGATTCACCCGCTACAACAGGGGCACATTCTCTAACCGCTATGGCAGCAGTGACCGCATACGGACAAGTGCGCTGGCAAACAATGGAAGCCGGTCCTTCTCTGTAGGAAACCCCTCCGGAATCCGGACTTCTGCCGCCGGACGCGGTTCTTTCACTCTTGGAGACAGGAACGGCTCGTCGGGAACGTCTGCTATACGTGGAAATGCCGGACAGAACAGGGTTGGAGGACAGGTGCGGGGAACTCGCTCGCGTGGGACGACATCTTCCTACAGCCGTTCGGGTACCAACAAGTCGTCAAACTATAATCGTGTGAGCAGTTCGCGTTCAAGTGCCAATACAGGCAATACCGACCGGGGAAATTCTTCAAGAACTTCCGAACGTACAAGCGTGCGCAGCAATTCCACTCCGAGCCGCGGCGGCAGCTCTTCTTTCCAGTCGTCCGGCAGCAGAGGCGGATTTGGCGGAGGAGGAAGCTTTGGCGGAGGCAGTCGTGGCGGAAGCGGTGGCCGCCGATGACTGGATATTCGGGCAATCTTTTCGGTGGAACGTGTTCTCCGGCCATGGTTGCCCTTCCTCTTCATTCCTGCATCTATCTCTTTTGAGGTGGCAGAACGGACAAAACAAACGAAGAAAAAGAATTTGTAATATATAAATGAATCTTGTAAGATTATGAAATCTCAGAAATTTATAATGCTTTTATCCGCTTCTATAATAGGAGGGACAGCGTATGCACAGGACACTTATGATGCGGCTCGATTTGCAGGCTCCGACCTTAACGGTACAGCACGCTATGTCGGCATGGGAGGTGCATTGGGCGCATTGGGTGGTGATATTTCTGTAATGGGAAGCAATCCTGCCGGTACGGCGATGTTTCGTCGCAGTGATGTGGCATTTACTATAGGCGGAGTATTCACGGACGAGGGTGCACTCGGACATGACAGGGCGCGTATGTCGATAGACAATGCTGGTGTCATCATAGCGACCAATCAGAGAAACAAAAGCAGTTCGGGATTGCAATATGTCAATTATGGAGTCAACTTCGTGAAAAGGAATAATTTTCTGGGCAATCATAATATCGGAGTGAACAACCTTGACGGAACTTTTTCGCAGACCTATCAGATTGCGGATCTGGCAAACAGAGCTTATGATTCGGATGTGTCGTGGGGCATGCTTGCCGATATGTCTGCTCCGGCATACGACAAGGATGGAAATCTTGTGCATGACGGAATAATAGGCGAGGTGTTCGGTCAGGACGACAGTTTCATGGGATATACGGGAATAGCAGCGAAAGAGGCGAATTTCAGACGTGCCACGTATGGCAGTAATCTTCAGACGGATGTCAACATTTCGCTTAATTTTTCAGATCGCTATTTTGCGGGAATCTCTTTGGGTGTGTACAATATAGACTATAACCGCGAAACATATTATGAGGAGATGGGTGTCGACGGGCACTATTATGATTTCAGCAACTGGTATCAGACAAATGCCGATGGTTTTGATGTCAAATTAGGTTTCATCTGCCGCCCGTTCGAGACCTCTCCTTTCCGTGTAGGATTCCATGTACACACACCTATATGGTATAAGATGGAGGATTGCAATGGTTCGATGCTGTATCTGGACAATGAGTTTGTGGCACAGAATGCGAGTGAACCTTACAACTATTCTTACCGCACTCCCTGGAAGTTCGGAATAAGTCTTGGACATACTGTCGGCAGACAGTTTGCAATAGGTGCCGAATATGAATATATGGATTACAGTACATGTAAGTATTATACAGACAGCTGGAGTGACGACTCTTATTTCAGAAACATAAACAGCTTTACCAAAAGTATGCTGAAGGCTCAGCATACGCTTAAACTTGGCATAGAGTTTAAGCCTGTCGACGAGTTCAGTGTGAGATTTGGATATAATTATGTATCGTCGCCATATAAAGATGACGCATTCCGTGTCATTGCATACGACAGCCCGTTTACAGAGACTGACTTTACGAACTGGAAGGGCATCAACCGGATAACAATCGGTATGGGATACCGTTATAAGAGCGGATATGTTGATTTGGCTTATCAATATTCTGCACAGAAGGGCGATTTCTATGCTTTTGACGAAGTGTCCTTAAAACCGACCGAGATAAACAATGACCGCAGTCAACTTTTGTGCACTTTCGGTTTCAAATTTTGATTGTGGCTGATGATATGTCATAACATGTTAAGACACAAGATTTGTAATCACGGCAAAACGAAAAGCAAGCAATTTCAAAAACGAAACGTGTATCTGACAAGCAAAAACGAAATGTGATATATTCACATAAAAAAACGGTGTTTGAATGGTTGTCAAACACCGTTTTTACATCTTCATACATTCAAATCAAATTTCACGCTATCGTCCCCGTTTAACACCCTTTCCGTCCTTTCTATATTATTTGTGTATATATGAACTTTACCAAAACCGAGCCGCAATAATCCCACCAGTTTATACCTGCCTCACGGTACTTCTCCACATTCCTTTCACCGTGCATGAACAGCTGCAGTTCGCTTTTCAGTTTCTTTCTTGCTATACCATGACCTTCAAATATATCCAACAGGTCGCCCGGTGTAATAACAAGCTGTTCGTTCAAAAAATACATTATTTCGCCTTTCCTGTTTCGCTGCATCTTTCCGTCATGGAGGATTTTAGCCAATATATTATGGTATTTGTTTATCTTTATAACAGTATTTGAACACCGTTCAAGCAGCATTATTATACAACATAATATCCGTATAGGTGGCTGTATGGTTTAGATGAGCATTAAACTCCACCTTAGTACAATTCTCAAAAGGATTGCCGAGCAGTTTATTCTTACCTATCCAATCACACAGTTCCAATATGGAGGACTTGTTAGATGTGAAATACACAAACGAATGCCCTACAAGAACCGTCAGCACGTCCAAATAATCAGCCAACTTCCAATACATCTTATACGTCCCGACTTCCGTGCTCAAATATGGAGGGTCCACAAGAAAAACCACACCGGGAACATCCTTATATTGGTTGAATACCTCTTTATAGTCTGCTGACACAATAGTCAGCCCGTCCAGATAATCATCACACAGTTGATAATCTGTTGTACGGATATTGTTATACAGCGTCTCTTTCTCCATTTCCTCTACGCTCAGTCTATACTTCATCGAGAACAGTATGGATGACGACAGGGTTATAAAATCCACATAGCCATAAAGCCGCTCATACTTACGAATACAAGAAAAGACCTTGTCACGAGTTTCACCTGTTATAGACTTATGACGTGGTGTACCTGCAACAATCTCCCTCAGTTCCTTCAATAATGCATTTGTTTGCGGAACTGCTCTCAGGCGCTGCCTGTAATTGTCATAGTCATTATATACGACCGTTGAATGGGGCTTCTTGCACTTTGTGATATGTGACAACAAACAGGAACCGCCAAACAGATCCACGAACGTTGTGCCATCCGGATATTGCTCAAGCACCTTGATAAACTCTTTTGCGAACATGCGCTTCTGCCCTACGAAAGGAAGCGGGGCTGACAAATACTGTTTTCTCATTCTTCTTTTATTTTGTCAATGCAAAGTTCCAACTTTTCGAGAAGAACAAAGAACAACCAACACTTATCATACTGCAAGAGATTTGCAGTCGCT
The DNA here is from genome assembly GCA_964554265.1 of uncultured Bacteroides sp. GTDB lineage: Bacteria > Bacteroidota > Bacteroidia > Bacteroidales > Bacteroidaceae > RGIG8745. The sequence goes on from CAZKOB010000047.1 coordinate 16,665, forward strand.
TTGGAAATGCTTTATCAAACTATAGACCTTTCGCTCGCTTATCGCATACTTGTCGGCAAGAACAGCCACCGCATACGAGACTTTCTCACCATGTGCCAACATATTTTCATAATCAGCATACATATATATACTGCGCATCCTCAAGCCTTATTCCGGCTGTTTGAAGCCGTTTAAGCAACTCCCTGTTAAAATTCAATATCTCAATAACCTCCATTTCAGATAAAAATTTGAACCTTTGCACCATCTCACTTACATACGGACAAAAAAAATGCGAACCTGCGACGAGAGTACATGCCCCCGGTCGTGCAGGTTCGCTTGCTGTTCGTTAATATGTAGGTGAGATGACTATTAACAGGCCGGGGGCTTTTTACATCCCTCCCCCGAACGGGATTATTTTCTCAGTCACTCCATTTGATATTCCTCCGGATTAAAAGCATCTTTTTTTCCAGCCATCAGACAAAACCGTCTGGACATGTACCATAGCCTTCATATAGAAATCCGTCAGTTCCTCCAATGTTTCAAATGTATGATACACCGGTTTAGCATCATCACCAAACTTGAACGTAACCGGAAGGTTCTTGCCTTCGGTCTGGACGGCAAGGTCAAAAGCCGATTTATAATTAAACTGATTCTCCTGTGAAAGCCATACGGGCATCCCCTTATAGCAAAAACCGGAAAGTATGGCTTCGTCTGTCTGCTCATTGTACCATGATATGACAACAGAGCGTATTTCTTCCGCCGTCGGCCTATGATTGAACTCCGTCTCCATATACGAGACTGTTCCGTCTTCTTTCGCTTGCACATCCCAACGGATGCGCCACTTGTTTTTTATAGGATTGGTACACTCCATCAGAAGTATACCGCTACTTCCTTCGAATCTTCTCATGTGAATACATATTTTGTTCTACCTTTGCCAAACGTTTCCGTCTTAATGGTTGTCTCAAACGGGAAACCATCCGGCATTTCTCTGACTTGCGCAAGGATATTTTTCATTTCCTCACTATTAGTAAAGAACTTCTTTGCCTCTCCGTTTGCCTCTATGGATACAATACAACAGTCATCCCCCTGGTCAGTCTTGATACCCGTTTTAAAGTCCTTCACGATGATTGGTAAGTTTACCAGTTCCCGAATACTGACCACAGTTCCGGGAAAACGCTTCTTGCCGTCTTCCGGCTTGTAAGCGACATTCAATTCCTTAAATGATTTCATTTTTTTTGCCTGTTAATTTATAAAATAAATGACGACAGCAGGCATGTTTGGCGATTCCATAAAAGGATGCCATCAGTTCTTGTCTGCGTCTTCTACTTTTCACCCTATGGAAAGCCCTGGCAAAATCCTGCTTCACCCGTTTCCTCAGTCGTATATGTTCTGGACTATAGGTGACATATCCCAGAAAATCAACACCGGTTTCGGTAGGAAACACACGCTCTGATTCTTTAATCTTTAAGTCTATGCTCTCCATACGTTCATGCACGATGTTACGAATTGCCCATATAACCTTTTTGGAATGGCTGTACACTCTGCCATCATCGCAATAGCGATAATAGTATTTTACTCCATAACGGTCTTTAAGGTAAATGGTCCAGATTGGACGACAGAAGCAAGTTACTCATACCCTGTGAACTTCTCAGCCCCTTACTGATGCCACCGGGTATCGTGTGCAGCAAGTTATTCATAATCACAAGAAGCGTCTTGTCCTTGAAAACCCGTAGCAGACAATACATGATGAATTCAGGCATTGCTTCATCATAGAAATGATAGATGTCGAACTCATAGCATTCTTTCATTCCGACAGGATCCGCACTCATATCCCTCTTCATACAGTCATGCAGGTCGTGCGTCCCACGTCCCTTGATACTCGCTCCTGTTGTCCGTATGAACCGCTTCTTCAGATAGACATCCACGACATTCATGATGGCGAACACGCCTATCCTGCGCTCCATTCTGGTTATCTGTATCACCCGCCATTTGCCGGCCTCAAATACGGTCTTGTTCCAATACCCTTTTACTTGAAAAGTTCCATCTGTAATTTCCTATTTAAGATTGGCAAGCACCTTGTCTTTGTTGGCAAGAAAGTATTGTCCTTCGGGGCTTTTCTTTCTTTTGTTGCCCCGAAGAACCTTATCAAATGCGTCCTCCATATTGGAATCTGCGACAATCTGTTCGATAATATAACCTTCTCTGTGCATAATGCTTGCAGGCTCCTGGAGTCTTCCAACCTGTGGGCCTGACTTCTTCGAACCGTTTCCGGCCTACCAAACTCGTACCCTGTTACTTGATTTTTCGGATGGATACTCTGCTCTCTTGATAGCTCTTGGTTTCAATGACATTTGAAAAGACACGATAGAAATCAGCTTTTGTAAACTTGAATGTCCCATTTGGAGTACGAACAATAAATGAATCATTATCTTTCAAAGGCTCAATCAAATCAGCCTTGAAACATAATCTGTTACTTGTATATTCTATCATATGCTAACTTTTCAAACAAATTATACCACAAAGGTACTCGGAATAATCCAAATGAAAGTGTTTCTGCCATCTATAATTGTTTTTGAGTTTATAGTATCCCTCAAAAAAAACTATCCCCATAGTAACTTTATTCCCCCATTCTGCTGCGGTTTGCGTATCAAGTTATCCAACAGTTGATTATAATTTTGTGACTGACATTTTTTCAAACTAAAATAGAATGAAAATGACAGCCAAAGAATCAAAAGACAGCCACCGACCGCCATCTGATGGCGACATGGCAAGCGAAGAGTTTATCCGTGTCGGCACAACACTCTACAAGATTGTAGAGCAACCGAGACTGAACGGAGGGGTATATGAGGAAGCGCATCGCATGGAACAACGAGACCCTGCTTCAAGACTACGGCAAGGACTATCTCACCACCGTGCCGAAGTATGACGGCTTCTGCACCGTACCCGAACACGTCAGCTATCAGCCCGTAATCGGCAAGTTCCTTAACTTCTACGAACCGATAGACCACCGACCTGTATAGGGCGAGTTCCCTTGCATCCGGTCATTGGTGCGGCACATCTTCGGGGAGCAATACGAGTTGGGGATGGACCACCTGCAACTGCTCTACCTGTAACCTGTACAGAAATTGCCCATCCTGCTGTTGGTATTAGAGGAACGCAATACGGACAAAAGCACCTTTCTAAACTTTCTGAAGACCCTGCCAAATTCGTGTTGTGCTCCAACAACGAACTTTTGCCTGTCATCATCGACGCAGGGGAAACACGCTATTGGGTGCGCAAGATAGACCGCCTGCAATCGGATGATACCGACTTCCTGCAAAAGCTGAAAGCGGAGATACCCACCTTTCTCCATTTCCTAATCCATAGGGAACTGTCAATGAAAAAAGAGAGCCGTATGTGGTTTGCTCCCTCGCTGCTGAATACCGAAGCCTTGCGGAAGATAATCCGCAGCAATCGCAACCGTCTTGAAATCGAAATGCACGAGCTTATCCTTGACATCATGGAAAGTGTTGGCATGGACACTTTCTCTTTTGATTGCAACGACATTCTCCTTTTGCTGCAACACTCACAGGTTAAAGCGGACAGATGCCAAGTCCGCAAGGTATTGAAAGAGTGTTGGAAACTTACTTCTGCACCCAACACGCTGACCTATACCACCTACCAAGTAGACTTCACACGGGAATGCCACTATTCGCCAATACGGAAAACAGGACGGTTCTACACCGTGACGAGAGTGTTTTTGGAAAAACTCTGATTATTTTGATGAAATGATGAATAAGTGTATAACCATACTGACATATAAAGGTTGCATCCTCATCAAACATTCATCAATACTATCTCACTGATGAAAAGAGAAAACAAGCGGAACGGATGCCGCCATGTCAGCGCACATAGAGCGCACCATCCGACCGAAAAATGCCGATGCAGGCAGGATGCATCTCAATCGGGAATTGGTAAAGTTTCCCGATGGTATTGAAAACAGGACACAAGCCATACAGCACAAGGTTGAACACAGCAGGGCTGACACATAAAATCGGCAGCAACCAAGTGAGGGCAATCCGCATCCTGCTTACGGGAACCCACGAGGATATGGAACGTATCACCAACGATGGGAGACTTGATGAATGGTGCAGCGACAATCTGAGATACCTCGCCGACACGTTCGGCAAGGAGAATATCGTGTCGGCAGTCCTGCACATGGACGAGCAGACACCGCACATACACGCCACGCTTGTCCCCATTGTCAGGGGAGAACGCAAACGCAGGAAACGGGAGGAACAGGCGGAGAAACGCTACCGCAAGAAGCCGACCTACGGAGCAAGACTTTGTGCCGATGACATCATGACCAGTCAGAAGCTCAAAGACTATCAGGACAGCTATGCCAAGCCATGGGAAGATACGGATTGCAACGTGGCATTGACGGTTCGGAGGCGAAACATATCTCCACACGCCAGTATTATCGTGAGGTAAAGCGCCAGACCGAGGAACTGAAAGCGGAATAGTGGAGTTGCAGGAACGGAAAGAAACGGCACAGGAAGAACTCAGACGGGCGAAAAGGGAGATACAGACCGAGAAGTTGAAAAGGTGCGGCAACCACCGCAACCGCCAACATCGCCGAGAGTGTCGGTTCTCTTTTCGGCAGCAACAAGGTCAGGACGTTGGAGCGGGGGAACAACGCCCTGCATAGTGAGGTTGCCACACATGAGGAAACCAGTGAAACCCTGCAAAGCATGATACAGACCATGCAGACCGACCACAGCCGACAAGTATTGGAAATGCAGCAACAGCACCGCAGGGAAATGGAGCGGAAAGAAGCCGAACACAAGAAGAAGTGTCAAGGCTTACACGCCTTGCCGAAAACTGTGCGCATGGTTTCCGCTGGCGAAAGAAGTCCTGCGCATGGAAAAACTGTGCTGCCTTGTCGGGTTCGATGAACGGCAGACTGCCACGCTCATCAGTGGCAAACCGTTGGAATACAAAGGAGAACTATATTCAGAGTAACACAGACGGAAGTTCTCCACCGGAAGAGCTGATTTCAAAGTGATGAAAGACCCTGCCGACAAGGATAAACTGATTCTCTCCATCAACCGGAAACCGATTGGAGAATGGTTCAAAGAGCAGTTCGAGAAGTTGCAACAGGCGATACGCCAACCCATGTTGCCTTTAAGGAGAAGCGGAGGAATAAAACTGTAACCTAATCAATAAAAAGCCTCTCTCATACACACCTCAATTCAACTGAATATAAAATCCATCTCCACCAGCTTCTTTCCATTGGGCAATGGTTCTTCCATTTTATCAATTAGTCGGTAACCGATTGCCTGCATGGAGGAAGCCAGTTCTTCCTCCTGAATTTGATGGTGTACACGCTCCAACCCGTCAAACACATGCAGATAAGGAGAATCCGAAACAAAACCGTCATCCACGTTAATTTGTATAATGCAGGACACGCATTGAGGATGTACTTTTGTAACGGTCCGGCAGAAACATTCGTAGCCAATGTACTCAATCAGCAGGTTGGCTATGAGTAGGTCGGCATGGGGAAGCACCGTGTCTGATGTCATGAGGTCGGCGCATACACATTTCAACACGCCTTTTAACTGCGGATAACGTTTCTCACATTGTCGAAGATAATCCGGATTTATGTCCACACCGAACACTTGCTTGAAACCACATTCCACAATGTGCTCCAGTCCGTTGCCTCCTGCAACGCCCAATACCATTACAGTGTCAGCATCACACAAGGAGAACTGCCCGCGCATCATTTTATTCATGGTCTGCAACTGTGATACAGATTCCAGCCTCATGTGGTTTTCGTAATCTGATAATGGGATTTCTTCCCACGGGTTTATTTCATTATGATTATTCGTGATTCATCTCTGTATAAAACCTATCTGAATATAAAAAGGTAATCTTTGCCATTGTGCTTATTGCTATGGTATTCAACTGCAAAAGTAACTATATTTTATGAGATTTTAAACCTCTCTATGGACTATTTGCAAAGATAGAATGAAGCAATCCAAATGACAAGCATTGTTCTTTTAGATAATTATTATACCTTTTCATCAAGACGAGTGACTGTGAAAGCAACTTACAGCAAAGCGCAGAAATACATACGGTTGGAGTCATTATCTCAAAAACGGGTAACTCTCCCAAAGTCTTTTGTATAAGGCACTAACAAAAGTCTTCCAGAATTACAATAAATATCTGAAAAAAGGGTGGATAGTATAGCAAATAGCATTCAGCATTAAAAAAAAAAGACTTTTTTTTTGCTCTTTTGATTTATAGTCGTACCTTTGCAGTCACTAAATATGGGTAAGTCCTATACGACCAGCTCCTTGTGAATCCTCCAGGGCTTGATCGCAGCAAAGGCAGCAGGTTGTAGCGGTGCGATATAGTAAGCTTACCCATCCGCCTCTTTAGCTCAGTTGGTCAGAGCACGTGATTTGTAATCTCGGGGTCGTTGGTTCGAATCCGACAAGAG
>CAZKOB010000048.1:0-23101 GCA_964554265.1 uncultured Bacteroides sp.
TTGACTTTCTTATTCACCGGGCGTAAAAAATCGCGATTTTTTATGTACCTTTGCATTCTTAAAAAATCAAGACTTATTTATATTTATATGATTTCTGTAGACGGACTTACTGTGGAATTTGGTGGAACTACACTTTTTAAGGATATTTCCTTTCAGATAAATGAAAAGGATCGTATTGCACTTATGGGCAAGAATGGTGCAGGGAAGAGCACTCTTTTGAAAATTCTTGCTGGAGTGAGGCGGCCTACACGAGGTGTTGTTTTAGTGCCGAAAGATTGTGTTGTCGCATATCTGCCTCAGCATCTAATGACTGAAGACGGACGTACAGTCTTTGAGGAGACTTCACAAGCTTTTGCCTATCTTAAAGATGCTGAAAGGGATATTGAATGTATGAATGAGGAACTTGCTCGCCGTACAGACTATGAGAGTGATTCATATATGGAACTTATCGAGAAGGTCACAGCTCTGAGCGAGAAGTTTTATGCGATAGATATGACTCATTTTGAGGAAGATGTGGAAAAGACTCTTCTTGGACTTGGTTTTGAACGTAGCGATTTCTCCCGGCAGACAAGCGATTTCTCCGGAGGATGGAGGATGAGAATTGAACTGGCAAAGTTGTTGCTTAAGAATCCGGATGTACTTTTGCTTGATGAACCGACTAATCATCTGGATATTGAAAGTATACAGTGGCTTGAAGATTTTATCAAGACTTCTGCAAAGGCTGTGGTTGTTATTAGTCATGACCGTAAGTTTGTGGATTCCATCACTACTCGTACTATTGAGGTGACAATGGGACGTATTTATGATTATAAGGCTACTTATAGCCATTATTTGGAATTGCGCAAGGAACGTAGGGAACAGCAGAAGAAACAGTATGAAGAGCAGCAGAAGATGATTGCCGAAACCAAGGATTTTATAGAGAGATTCAAAGGGACATATTCGAAGACATTTCAGGTGCAAAGTCGTGTGAAGATGCTGGAGAAGTTGCAGATAATAGAAGTCGATGAGGAGGATACATCTGCTCTTAGACTCAAGTTCCCTCCATCACCGCGTAGCGGTTCTTATCCGGTGCAGGCTGATGGAGTAGGTAAAACTTTCTATAATGATGATGTTTTTTTGTCAGGAGGAAAGTCTGCGGAACATGTTGTATTCCGTAATGCCACTTTTACAATAGAGCGTGGAGATAAAGTTGCGTTTGTCGGACGTAATGGTGAGGGCAAATCCACGATGGTAAAATGTATTATGGGTGAACTAGAACATGAAGGGAGTCTTGTTCTCGGACATAATGTTCAGATCGGTTATTTTGCACAGAATCAGGCGGCATTGCTTGATGATGAACTTACAGTGTTTCAGACGATAGATGATGTGGCTAAAGGTGAAATAAGGAATAAGATACGAGACCTTCTTGGTGCTTTTATGTTTGGTGGTGAAGAAAGTACTAAAAAGGTGAAGGTGCTCTCTGGAGGGGAACGCACTCGTCTTGCCATTCTGAAGTTGTTGCTTGAGCCTGTGAATTTGTTGATTCTTGATGAACCGACAAATCATCTTGATTTGAAAACTAAAGATGTGCTGAAACAAGCATTGCAGGATTTTGATGGAACTCTAATTGTGGTCAGCCATGACCGTGATTTTCTTGACGGACTTGTGACGAAGGTTTATGAGTTTGGACATAAGAAGGTGCGTGAACACCTTTGTGGAATTTATGAGTTTCTTGAATCGAAACGAATGGAAGAATTGCAGGAATTGGAAAGGAAAAGTTGATGCATTCTGAAACTATAGAATGGACAGAGGAGCATGCTCTATGAACATTGAATGCATTCTTGTTCGATAGATATTTTATTGTAGAAAATATTCTGCTTTCTTTGATATAACCATCTGGGATAAGCCGACTTTTGCGTGATGTTTTGTCATAGGTTTATCAACAAGACACCTTGTCAACAAGAACACCTTGCAAAAGTCGGCTTAATTTGATGTTTATGTATAAATGAAAGATAGGCGACTATTTTTCAAGAGTAATAAAACAAAAAAAGAGGCTGCGCTTGTTCGGCACAGCCTCTTTTTTATTCTATTTTGGAAATAATATAAGTCCCTAATTGTAATGAAGATTTATTTCTTCTTCATTGCAGCATAACGGTTCATGAACTTGTCTACACGACCGGCTGTGTCTACCAATTTTGCCTTTCCTGTGTAGAAAGGGTGGGAAGTACTTGAGATTTCAATCTTCACAACTGGATACTCTTGACCCTCGAAGACTTCAGTTTCTGTTGACTTGCAACAAGAACGTGAAAGGAACATATCGCCATTTGACATATCTTTGAAGATTACCGGACGATAGTTTTCTGGATGAATACCTTTTTTCATTTTACTATTATTGCTTTATTTTATTTTTTTCTGTGCATGGCTATCTATAGCACGTATTTCCGTTGCAAAATTACGACTTTTATTGCCGACAGCCAAAGAAATTCATATACTTTTATTCTATAAATTTATATTTGCGAGTATTTTTTACTCCTGCATAGCCCATGTATTTTTGTAAAGTTCCTAATATTTTCACTTTTCTCCCGATATTGTATGGATTGTTGCTTAGATTCAAGGCTTCTCTTGTACTTATATAAGAACTTCCGGAAGAGAGTTGTATAGGAACACATTGTGAAAAATTTGTTTCCAAAGGACTGTCGGCTATGATAATATTGGTCTCTTTGATTCCACTTGTAAATACAGCCGTTTTTTCTGTGAGCTTTGTGCCGTTTATATATCCTACAATGTATCCCATAACCCAGCAGTTGGTTATAGAAGCACCTTTTTCTATAATGTATTTACCGATATACCCTGTAGAAAGGTCAGATGCAAGATAAGGTGAATCCTCATATCCGTCACGTAACTCTTCAGAGTCATCTTCGGGTGTGTCTTCCTCATCGCTTTCGTCCTGTTTGTTGTCATTCTCCGGATCGTCTTTTGCGGCAGGAATAGAGTCTTCGGGTTCATTGTTATCGGGAGACGAATCATTCTTGTCATCTCCACCGACAACCGGACGGTCATCTGTCGTGTTAGATTCATCTTTGTCTTCGGTTTTATGAGAACTGTCGTTTTCATAATCCGGAACAACTAACTTTTCGCATCCGCCAATTGTAAACAATGTAAACAACATGGCCATAAAAATGTAATACCCCCTTTTCATAAATGTATCAGTTTTTCTGCAAATAAACGAAAAAAATTGGATTTTATGTCACAAATTGTAATTTTGTTTTAAAGATACAGATATTTAAGAAAAAAATAAGCTAACTTTGTGGGTGTAAATGATAGAACTAATAATAACATTTGTTCATAAATTAATTTTATAGACTATGGTAAATTACAAAGAATTGGGTCTTGTAAACACAAAAGATATGTTTGCAAGAGCTGTCAAGGGAGGTTATGCCATACCTGCATTCAATTTCAACACAATGGAGCAGATGCAGGCTATTGTTATGGCTGCTGTAGAAACTAAATCTCCTGTTATCATGCAGGTTTCAAAAGGTGCAAGAAACTATGCCAATGCTACAATTCTACGCTATATGGCAGAAGGCGCAGTTGCTTATGCCAAGGAACTCGGTTGCGAGCATCCCGAAATAGTTCTCCACCTTGATCACGGAGACTCTTTTGAACTCTGTAAGAGCTGTATTGATATGGGTTTCTCTTCTGTTATGATTGATGGTTCTTCAAAGCCTTACGATGAGAACATTGCTCTTACTAAGCAGGTTGTTGAGTATGCTCATAAATATGATGTTACCGTAGAAGCTGAGCTTGGTGTTCTTGCTGGTGTGGAAGATGAAGTTGTTGCAGCTGAGTCTCACTATACAAAGCCGGAAGAGGTTATCGACTTTACAACAAAGACTGGTTGTGACTCTCTTGCCATTTCTATAGGTACTTCTCATGGTGCTCACAAGTTCACTCCGGAGCAGTGTACTCTTGTTAATGGTGTACTTGTTCCACCACCATTGGCATTCGATGTGCTTGCTGAAATCGAGAAGAAACTTCCTGGATTCCCTATTGTTCTTCATGGTTCTTCTTCTGTTCCTATGGAAGAAGTTGAAACAATCAACAAGTTTGGTGGTAAGCTTGAAGCTGCAATTGGTATTCCAGAGGAACAGCTTCGTCAGGCTTCAAAGTCAGCAGTATGTAAGATAAACATTGACTCTGACTCACGTCTTGCAATGACTGCTGCTATTCGTCAGACTCTTGCTGAAAATCCTGGTTATTTTGACCCACGTCAGTATCTCAAGCCTGCTCGTGACAATATGAAGAAGATGTACATCCACAAGATTGTGAACGTACTTGGTTCTGACGGTAAGCTTGCTCAGTGCTAAAATATATGTTTTGCAAAAATTGGTTTATGTCTTTTTGTATATAAACTAAAAAGAACAATTCTCGGATTTCATCCAAAGTGGTGAAATCCGTTTTTTTTGTTTGCTGTTAGTTTACTCTGATTCGGGTGATTACCTGACTTCGTTGAAAAATATGTTAAGGTCTATAAGTATGAAATATCAATGATTTACAATTTTAGCATGTGCGACTTTAGGTGATACACGAAAATTGCTTCAAAAGTTAAATCTGTTTTTTGCTGGTGGATTCACAGATTTTTCTTGTGATTTTGATGATTTGAAGCAGATGTCTTTCTCGGGTACATTTCTTCTTTCTTTTTGACACTAACTCCACCCATTGTAAACGGACTTTTATTAACACAATTAAGATCTATTCACACTTACTTAATGAATGATTTCTTAAATTTTTATTGATAAACAATTGACAATCAGTAAAATACTATTTAGACAGGACAATGCAGTTTTAGGTACAAAAGGTACAGGTTGGGACAAAAATAGGAAATACTGATAATCAGTAAGATATAAAATTATTCATCTGAGATTCCTGTTTTTTCGCCACCAAAACCCATCTTTGTTTTTCATGGCATTGAAAAACCTGATTTAGATTTTTTAAGAAATCAATTTTAGTCAATATCAAATTTCACTCCGAAAAACGGACCTCCCCGAACTCGTTCACCTTGAAAATAAATTTCGTTCACCTTGAAAATTTTTTCACAAGGCACTTTAAAACCATTTTCAAGGTGAACGAATTTTATTTCCGGCGTACTCTTTTTTCAGCCGAGGCATGCACAAATGTGAATAAATGTATCTTTTGAAAACGGAATTTGTATTATTTTAATATTTAAAATTCAAGACTTGAAAATGGCTTTAGAATCGCACAAATGGAACTTCGGTCGGGTTCGGCCGATTTTATGCGATTCTACAAGCCTTGAATTTTAACATTTCAGATTGTCAAAAAAACTCGCGATTTATGATAAAATGAATATTTGGAAAGTCTCTCGTAAGGGCGATTGTTGTGTCTGTGAAGACACCGGCAAAAATCGTAAGAGGGGTCTGTGGATACATCAGCACGGGAGTTTCTTAAACCGAACCCACGTATTCATTATTTTTATCATCCATTATCTTACTCACATCCTTTTCCGTTTTCAGAAGCTTGCCTCTACAGAAATCCACAAGTCCTTTTGCTTCTTTTAACGAGGCTGCAAGAGAGTCGATATCCATCTGTCCACTTTCTATCTGCGAAACAATCTGTTCAATACGTTTCATTGCCTGTTCATAGGTCATCGATATTTTTTTGTTCATACATTTTCTTTCGTTTAGTTAAGAATAAGGATTCTTTTTCTATATCTTGTTTTCTATCAATTCAAATATCTCGATCATGAAAGATGCACCACCGATGTCAGCTCACCTTCAGCAAGTGTAGTAACCACAGTATCTCCATTCCTCGCTTGCGAAATGTCAGTGATGGCATGACCATTTATGCGCGTGATACTAAACCCCAGCTTCAGCAACCTGTCAGGACTTGCGCTTTCAATTTTATTTTCCAACATAGATATCCTATGCTGTTCATTCAGCAGCATACGCTCCACACTGCACCACATACGTTGGTCCATCATCTGCAATGTATTCCGGCTGTTACCAATACATCGAGTGACTGCATTTTGAGAAGCCAGCACAAGAAGATCAAGACGAGCTTCTTCACGAGTACGGAACACGTTGAAAAGCGAAGGTATTGCACCGGCCACACGTTGCAGACGAACATGCTCCGAATGCAAAGCCGTATTGACAGCACCCACCAGACGATCTGCAGCAGAAGACAGTCTGTCAAGCTGCATTTCCTGATGGTGTATGAGAAACTCTGCGGCAGCAGTCGGAGTCTTCACCCTTGTATGCGCCACAATATCGACCACTGTATCATCTCGTTCATGCCCTATTCCTGATATGACAGGCAAAGGGAACTGTGCTATATTCTCTGCAAGGGCAAGAGTGTCAAATCCGTAAAGATCAGAAGTTGAACCTCCACCCCGTATGATGACAACGGCATCCCATGAATCAGATTCAGAGGCTATTGCATCAAGAGCACTGATAATGCTTTGTTCAACCTGTTCCCCCTGCATGATCGCCGGAAAGAGCCGTGTGACAAAAAACAAATTTTGAGGATTATCATCCAACTGGTTGCAAAAGTCTCCATAGCCAGCTGCCGTCCGCGATGAAATAACAGCTATACGCTGCATAAGAACAGGAAGAGACAGTTCCTTGTTCATCGTCAGTATGCCTTCCGATTCAAGCGTCCGTATGATTTCTTGTCTTCGCCGTGCAATGTCACCCAAAGTGTAAGTCGGGTCTATATCCGTCACATTCAGAGAATATCCGTACAATTCATGAAAGGTAACTTGCACACAGACAAGCACCTGCATTCCTGCTGAAAGATTATGCCCTGTTGTACGGACAAAGTAAGGACCAAGCATCGCCCATCTACCGGCCCATATCTGCCCACGCGCCCGAGCTATCAAAGTATGTTTATGTTCATCCTTCTGTACGAACTCAAGATAACAATGTCCTCTGCTTTGACGTACCTCACTCAGTTCGGCATGAATCCAATATTCATCACTTACGACAGATTCAATCGTCGAACGTACAATATTGTTGAGTTCATATAAAGTTATATGTGGTTGCATGATATCTGTAGATTACAAAACAGTTTATAAGTCTTTCATACCTTTTCTTCGCCAAACCAATACAATCATAGTTTGGGCCGCTTTCCGGTCAGTACATATTCAAAGTTCTCGAACGAACTGTCTATGAAACTCAGTTCATAGGGCGCAATCCGAAGCGACAGACAGCTCCGCATGTCCGTGATTCCAAAATATTCCCTCATAATACTTGCCATATTGTATGACATATCATCTCTTTTCTTCAACATGAAGATACAACATTTGCGCACCAAATCTCTGTCATCAGCCATGTGTTTGAGTATTTTGAAAAGAATATAATAGGCAAGCGGTGTGGTGACACTTATGAGTGCGGCCATACGCTCCCGTTCATTTTCAAACCCCAAAGCACTGAACATATCATTTATTTGAGCTTCCGTTTCCAGCAAAGGAATAGCCATACCCATAAGCTTCTGCGAAGCTCCGGGAACCTTCTCTTTCAAGAATGCAGCAAGAGATTCCACCCACAGGTTATCAAATGAAAGTGTCTCGTCGGCAACAAGATGTTCAATAGCAAGTATACCCGTAAGAAAAGCCTGATGCCGATATGTCACAAGATGAAACAAAGCCTCCCAGAAGTCTTCGTTCGACAAGTTTGGCAATATGTCATTTCGCATAATGCTTTCCGTCCTGCGAAACTCCATGTTTGTCATACGGTTGAAGAGTCGCTTCAAGGCTGTCCAATCATGCTTTTCTACTAATAGAAGAATATTGTCTTTTATTGGCATTATCTTTGTATTTTTGTTTTCATGCAATGACAGACAAACGTCAGTCACAGAGCATAAACGTCCTATCGTGTAAGCGAGAATTTCATGCTGACGCCGAAATCAGCCGTAACAGTCGGATAGGAATTTGCAGACACAAGAGGCACATTCTTCTGCCAATCGAGGAATCCGCTTAAAGTAAGCAGACGGCTGAAAGTATAGTCTGCCGTTATGGCAAGCTTATATGCCGTACTTCCATTGGTGGCTGTCGTCACTTGAGTCTGTATATTTCTATTCAATGCGTTTTGCAAGCGGTATGAAAAGTCACACCTGAGATTCAGGTCATGGCTGACACCTCTTGTACGACTACTTGTACTTGTCGTCTTGTCGGTATCTTCCGTCTTTTTATTCTTCGATTTTTTCGATTTGCCTCCTGATGCACTCTGTATCTTCTTTGCCCCAAACAAATTGAGGTCCTTAAGCTTGTATCCGAAACCAACAACGATGTCGTCAGAATAATTCTCCGTAAGTGCGACAGAAGTCATGCTGAGATTGAGCACACGTGTCTTCTTGTACTCAAGTTTCGCTGTGAGACCGCTGTTGAATGTCATATCCACACCAAGCAATGGAGAAAATGACTCATTGATGGAAACAGTCGAAACATTGTACATGCTACTTGGGACAGGATTACCTGTTGTCACGTCCGGCAGGAAGCCGAGATCGCCCATAAACGACAAGTAATTGGAATATGAATTGTATGCACCTACGGCATACACACTCTTATACGCATGATTAATGTTGAAACTTTTGAACCGCTGTGCAAACCACGGAAGTTTCGACAGCCCGCTATAAGTGATTTTCCAGTTTGGCAACATGTGTAGCAATGAAGGGAATATATCAAGAGGAGCATTGACAGCATTGCCCCCACAATATGCCGACAGGAATGCCGGTACGAGCACATCCGCCGAATATTGCTGTACCGTTCCATTAGCCGGATCAAACGGCATTCCTTCAAACGCCTCCCCACTTCCAACCGGATAAACCGTTGTGGCATATTTTGCTTCAAGCCTTTTTTGAATGACAGGGATATTGGCAAGAAACTTGTCGAAAGGCTTGGATTTATAATTGTTGTTTATATTTCCGCTTCCTGAAAAAGCCGTGCTTGCCGATATGACTGTCATATTGAAGCTTCCGCTTTCTGTAGACGGCATGCCCGCATACATGAAGCGTATGCTCTTTGAGCGATTCACCGTACGACTTGCATTTAAATCAATCTTCAAGTCCCGGATTGGTTCAAGCAACATCTTCAGCTGAAGGTCCTCAGTCGCATTTGTCGTTGCCGGTGTAGTGATATTGGAATCATTCTGCATCAGCCATCCGTTGCGTGCCGCCTTGTCAATATATCCTTCACCAACCGCACCAAAAGCAAAATCAAGTCCGGGCGACAGCATACCACCGATTCTTTTCTGTCCGAAAGCGTCACCCACTTCCGTTCTGAATCCCGGAAGTGTAAGGGCATATGTATTACGGTATGTAATGCTGGCATTACGTACAAGCATAAGCCCTCGTGCAATGACCTGAGCTGTCTTATACCACCCTTTTTCTTCAAGTTTCGGCTTTGCCACCACAGAGACCTTGAGCGCAATGGTATCTCGGTTTCTGATTTTTATTGTATTCGCATCTATACGTTTGTATTTCAATTCATAACTCCTGCCCTCCTTAGTTGTAGCTCGTACAACAATGCGTTTTGAATTCTGTCCATGCTTCAACTCCACATCCACACTATCCGACAAAGTTATCTCTTTGGTAAATCCTTTCGTCTTTTTGCCTTTTCCGTCAGCACTGCCATCCCCTTCCGAGGCATCTTTTCCTTTAGAAGACTTTTCATCTTTCGCCGATGCGTTTTTCTTGTTTTTGGCATTGTTGCGCGAAACTGATTTGTTGCTGTTGGAGAACCGTTTCTCCGTATCCTCAAGAAACTTCCATTTCTTGTACAAGGTTTCAAAGTTGAGTTTGCCATTGATATTGACAGTACGCTGTGTGGTGACAGTATGTCCGAGAGAGGTACCGTCTTCAAGTTCGGTACCACGTGTCCACCCATAGTTGGAACTGTAACTTCCATCTGCAGTAACCCAGTCAAAAATCGGAAGCTTGTTAATAGGCAACTGGTATGACCCATTAAACGTGGACTTATAAACAAGGGGACGCCCGAATGTCCGCAGACTGTGCTTCACAGAGTCTTTCCAAGCATCATATTCGTCAGGATACAGATCCTTGTTTATCACTGTATACGGTTCCTCAATCTCTGCATGTGTAGCAGAAGTCCAGCTGAGTTTCAACGATTTAAATATATCCCAGCGCACAGACAAATCTCTGTTCCACAAAAACTGCTCGGAAAACGACACAGGCAACTGAGTATTGGCATCTATATCACGCTCCTGAAGTTCATAATAGCTTCGCATGATGTCCGTGTTGAATGAAATATTCTGAGGCAACCAATTCAGGTTCTGCGCCTTGATAATATCAAGCCATTTCGATTTGCCTTTCATCTTCTTGAAAGGCTCCCACGTTTTGTATTTCGGCGAATAGTCATACGACAGACTCGCCTTCCAGTTCTGTTCGTTTTCATACACAGTCGTCTCTCCAGTCGTATACTTTTGATTATATGAATAACTTACAGAGAAATTGGCAGGATCGTATGGCATAGGCTTCCTGCTTGCATAATTTGATTTCCAATTGCTTAGAGAGAAATTCTTCGTCTTGGTCACTCTTTCCGACAGATTGCTGAGAGAATCGCGTTCGCTCTGTGTGGCACATTCATCCAGCGCATCCTTCAGAAGCATATCCGTATCGAACGGATTATATTTCGGTGAAATTTTCTGCCATGAATAAGAGTAATACAACGGTAGGTTCATCTTCCATTTCTCAGGAAAAATCTTGCCAAGTTCAAAGTTAGTCGTTATACTCCATTCATACAGATTGTCATCACGGCGCTCATTCACCTTTTCCTCAAGACCGCCGAATCCAGCCGTTTCAACATGACCGGTCAGGTTGACAGACCCAAGATCAGAGAACTGTACATTGAGATTTCCCTGTGCAGCCCATCCTCCTTCATTGTTATAATCCTGCATACGGAGTTCGTTGACCCACACTTCAATGGAATTGGTGCTGCGTGAATTATTGCGTACACCTATCATCATCGTCTTCACCTCGCCAAGCGACGGATTGCCCATAATGCTCACCTTGTTGTTAGGTCTGTCCGGGTCATACCGATAAAACAAAGAAGTATAGTTTGCAGTTCCGGCCGCACGCGCTTTGTTGCGTTCATGCTTGATATCAGTAAGTACCGTAAAGTCAATGTCAAGCATATTTTCTTCCGGCCACACCGCTACACATCCTGCATGTGTATATGTGTCATAATGCCCTTCCGGAGTCAGTTTCAGAGGAATCTCATATTCGTAATAGTTGCTCTTATAGTCACTTCCCAATCTGATGAACACACTCATCTGGTCATTGGCAAGCCGTGTGTCTCCTTCCAATGCGTTGGCATGGACAAACATCTGCAAATGCTTGTATTGACGCAAATCCAGATTCAATGTTTTGTAGACAGCACGCGCGTCTCCCGATGCCAGTTCCTTCACAGTAATGGCAAGCGCCTGCTCGTTGTCCTGAGTAAGCTGAGGCTGACTCGGGTCAAGCACACGGCTGATTCCCGGAGGCAGCACATAATTGACAGGTGTCTTGTCGTTATTCTCCTCAATATTGACAGACGACGTCTCCAGCCTTCCGCTCACACTTGGCTTGTCACCGGTAAACAATGCCTGAGTATAGTTGCGCCACTCCCCCCTGACAAGATCAAGAGATGCGAATCGGAGAACTATCGGTTCCTTGAAATCAGTAAGATACATTCGCATGAAACGTATACTGCTGAAGTCGCTTATACTTCCGACCTTCGATTCAAATTCATCCACAGGAATGCGGAACTGATACCATGTCACTTCTTCCGGATCACCACCTTTACGGAGATTGATTTTGGCTTTCCTCTCGTCTACGATATAGTTCCGTCCTACCACCATGTCCCCGGGACGCATACTGACATGATACTGGAAAAAGTTCTCATATTCGTTCATCGTATAGTCGAGGTTCACATCCTCCACATCCGGAGACGATTTGTATGCCGTGCTGTAGCTTTCTCCCGATTCACTGGAGTTGGGTGAGTTACCTTCAACACCGTTGATACGCTTGTAACGGTCAAGTATCGAAGTCTGTGCTGCATCGAAATCGGAACCACGGAAATAATGGTAATCATCACCTGCCGGGTCATTATAGATCGAGTCGAACACTTCCTGCCGCACCTTCCCCTTTACCTGTTCCAGATAGTCGCTATAGATGCCGTAGCTGCGTTCTTCGTTGTCATTCAAACCATTCAAACCTATATCCTGACGCTGACGTGCCCCCTTCTCCGTACTGAAGGAATATACCACACTCTTTTCCGAAGGCACACGTCCCCATACTGTTTCCGTATAGTTCTGTGAGCCGTTTACCGGCATTCCGCTTTCATAATACTTCTTTCCGTCCTTCAATATATCTTCGCTTACGTCTCCCAGATTAATATAGAAATCACCGCCATATTCCGGGTTATCTTTAGTGTAGATAAAAGGGTCGAGCATCCAGAACTCAATATATTGCACATTGGAAGTCTCAAAGTCGCTCGCATCGAGTTTTCTCATCATACCTCCCCAGCGTTTCTGAGGATTGCCGAGGCGACCATTATAATCAATGTCCGGGTCAAGGTTGTAAGGACCACGTTCACTCGGATAATATGCCAAGTTAAGGATCGGAAGTGTGTTGCTCTCACCGGTACCGGTATCTTTGTTCGGATATACTTCGCGCACATATACCTCGCGCACATAATGGTTCGACAATTGCTCAAGGTCGCTCTTTATGTGTCCCGGTGTAAGAGACGAACTGCGTCTCGTAAACAAAGGGTCTATGTTATACCATGCAAGCAAAGCACGGTTGTAACCATATTTGACATCATTGGAAAGAGTTCCATACTCCATATTGGCAGGAGTAGAGGCGAGCACCCACGAAGTAGGTGTACTCACATCGATTCCATTCTTCGTACTTTCAAAGTCGTCGATATACGAAGCATTGCCTTGCACACCACTTGCATTGCCTGCTATGAGCTGTGCAAATTCTGCGGAAAGAGAAATGTTTGAAGGCTGGCTCACATTGACAAGAGGTATCTTGTCAAGCATATTGGTCAGCCATTGGCTGTTTTGTTTCCAGTTCATGTTAAGCCCCCACAGAGTGTTGTTCAAAGGTTCGTCACCCATTGCTACTTTAGACGTAAGAGGTTTTTCCGTAAGCCGCATAAGTGTTCCTCCTATCTGGAAGTTCTTAGAGAAATCGTAGCTCCAGTTTACCCCGAGCATCGTTTTCCTCACTGTCGAAAACTCCGACTGGCTTTCAAGGCTTACACTGACATTGGTTCCTGCGTCGATTATGCTTTGGTTAATGATAGTCACACGTCCCATAGAATAGTCCACCGTATAGTCCGTCCCTTCTGTCAGGGTCACTCCGCCTGCAGTCACGACAACGGAGCCTTGCGGAATATTCATGCTCCCAAGGTCAATCTCACTGCCCGACGATGCCTTATATTCGCCGACAAGCGAAAACTTGTTCTTCTCCGCTATTTGCTTCGCAACAGTTTTCGTAGAGTCATAAAGCTCATCATAGCAATACTTATCGGCAAGCGTGTTGTTGCCGATCTTCTGCCTCAGCCAATCGCCGAAAGGCTCTACAACAGGGAAGATTATCCGTCCGGTCTGTGCCTGTACGGTATATCCCTCTATATAGTCGAACTTTCCGTTCGGATTTGTCTTCATGTTATCATCCAGACGGTCGAGGTTCATCATCTTCAGCAATGTCGTCTGCTTGAACTGTTCTTCCGGCAGATAGTTCAACTGCACACCTGTTGTATCAGACAAATACTTGATATCGAGTTTGAATTTTTCCTTCTGTACAGAATAGGCATTCAGCGAATACACATTCTTCATCATCAAGTCCCAGTTACCTATACGTGGAGAATTGCTCGTATTCTTCAGCAACTTGACATACAATGCCTTGTTGTTGTCTTTCACGTCTTCGGAAAATTCACCTACCTGATAAGTCATACCACCATACGTATACTCAAATGCAATGGCAAGCACCTGATTGGTCTGCAACGTCGATTTGAGCGAGATATATCCCAAATACTTGTTCAATGTATAGTCTGATGAAGACAACAAACGGGCATTTTCTATCTTTTCATAATCCACACCTCCTGTCAGAAAGGCATCAAGTACAGTACTTGTCTGGTCAATGTTGCGCGCATCGCCGTAGACAGTGGCCATTGTGTTATAAAGGTCATTGGCAGAGTTGTTCGGGACGTCTTGCCCTGTACCAGTCCACAGAGGATTACTGATTTTCTCACGCTCACCAATATCCACAAATCCCACGATATCCCGTGTGTTCTCTGTTGCTCCGGATGTATTGGTCACCCATATCTCCACACGGTTTATCGTCACTCCCGAAGTTATGTTCGGCAACGTAGAACAAGCCTTGTCATAGGTATCGCGAAAATACTGCGCAAGAAAGAAATGACGGTTTTCATCATAGTCATAGGCTTGAATATCAAAGACCGAAAGTTGTGAACCGCCCTGAGAGGACACTGTTTTCGATTGCGACTGCTTTTGGCTGATGACAGTCTGTAAGTTCAACCGTCCGAACTGCAAATCTGTCCGGATACCAAAAAGCGACGTCGAACCTCGGATAAGCGAAGAGTTTGTGGGCATTGATATATTACCGGCTTCGATGAGCTTTACTATTTCGTCTTCCTTACCCTCATATTGCAACTTCATGTTCTTGGAGTCGAAGTCGAATGTGGCATCAGTGTTGTAGTTGATATTAAAATCCATCTTATCGCCGACTTTAGCATTGACACTGAGATTTATCTTCTCATCAAAATCAAAGCTCGTCGTCTTTCTGTTGCGTTCGGAAAGCGAAGGATTGTCGGTAAATTTATAATTATACCCGAACTTCAGTTCCGCACTACCCTGCGTCTTTATCTGTACCCCTCCCGGTCCGAAAATCTTCTCTGCAGGTCCAAGGTCGAACTTCATGTTTGAAAAGTCAAACTTGTCCTTTCCCTTGTTGACGAACATGGAATCATTTCGTTGACGGAAATAGGCATCGATGGATTTGCGCTCTGTCCATTTCAGATACTCTTCCGGAGTCATAAGCCAGGGAGCGCTGAGAAAATTATCCCCGAGTTTGGAACCTACCTTGTACATACCGCTCTTCTCATCATACTCGCCGGCTTCCGGTTGCAGATTCTCCGGATCTTCAAGGTCAAAGGCATAATCTTCCGGCCTTTCGCCTGTAGGATAATCCGTATTTCTGACCTTACGTACAGGTACAGAATCTTCTGCTTCCATCCGGGGCATGGAAGCATGTGCGATGAAATCCCTCATATATGGCATCCATACACCGTCTCCGACATTGGCGATGGCACTGATGCTGCACATAATCAGCAGCGTATATAATATTTTACGTAGTTGTCGTCTCAAAATATACTTTCTTTTCGTCTGATACAGGAGCCATAATACCCTATCACAATCGTATGTACACACGCATACTTATTATATAACGACTGACTTTTTCTTTTATTGTGTGTCTATCTTACAGCTATCTTTTTCTTCCACATAAAGCCTTCCAATAAAGATGTAAACGCACTTAGGTATATTTCCTGACTTCGTCATCGTGTCACCAAAACATTCTCATCGAAGAGTTCCGCGCTTTCTTTGATGTCTTTTCATGGGGCCTGACGTCCTCATAAATCAGCCTGATTATCCCCACCGTCACATCTATTTGTCATAAATTACGGGCTTTTTCTGACAATCTGAAATGTTAAAATTCAAGGCTTCAAGAATCGCATAAAATCGGCCGGACCTTGCCGAAGTTCCGTTTGTGCGATTCTGAGGCTGTTTTCAGGCCTTGAATCCCAGATGTAAAAATAATACAATTCGTATCCTAAAAAGATACATTTATTCACATTCACACGTGCTTCATCCGAAAAAAGAGTACGCTGGAAATAAATTTCGTTCACCTTGAAAATGGTTTCAAAGTGCCTTGTGAAAAATTTTTCAAGGTGAACGAAATTTATTTTCAAGGTGAACAAAATCGAGAAGGACCGTTTTCGGGCTGAAATTTGATGCTGCACAAAATTGATTTCTTAAAAAATCAAAATCAGATTTTTCAATGTCACGAAAAACAAAGATGGTTTTTGGCGGCGAAAAACAGGAATATCAGGCATATAATTTTATAACTTACTGATTATCAACACCTCCTATTTTGGTCACAACCTGTACTTCTTGTACCTAAAACAGCACTGTTTTGCTGAAATAGTATTTTACTGATTATCAATTGTTTATCAATAAATCTTCAGAAATTCAACGATTGGTAAGATGTAAATGAATCTTAATTATGTTAATAAAGTTCCGTCCGCTACGAGTGGACTTAGTGTCAAAAAGAAAGAAAAAAAATGTCCCTGTGAAAATATCTGTTTTCAATCACTTAAGCAGTTCCTTGATAACCGTTTCCGCAAGATAGCGTCCACCTATCTCATTCGGATGGAGCAAATCACGCGTTTCATAAGTCGGGCAATCATAACGAAACGGCTTCGACGCAGAACCATTCCCTGTTCCGTATGAATTATTGAAAACAAATGAAAGACGACATTCCCTGTCCCAGTCTATCGTCGAGATGCCGAGTCTGCCCGCCGCCCCTCTCATCTGTTCCGCCTTAACGATAAAGTCGAACGGACGGTCCGTATGCCCATAATATAATCCGGCCGGTGTGACAACATACACCTTCGATTTCGGAAACATAAGTTTAAATCTGCCGACAAGATAACCAAGTGCTCCCACGAATGTCGTACGGTCATCATCCTTCAATCTGCCGGAAATGCCATCCCAGCTGTCGGGATTATCGTTTGCCCCTCCTTGCAGAAGAATTATGTCCGGAACATATTCGCTGTCCATTGCCTTCTCCCCCTTTCTCAGATTCCTGCCCTCCATCAGCCGGCACAGCTTCTCTATCTGACAAGCAATGGTATTATGGTTTCCGGCATTGTCACTCCTTACCGGAAATGCCGTATAAGATGATGTCCGCCAATCCTCCTTGTCCTTGATTGTCGCACTGCTTACCCCAAGGTTGGTCAGTTCCACATCGGCAAGCCGTTCAAGCCAGTCCGTCCATCTGCGCTGTTCGCTATAACTGTCTCCGAGAAGAAGAATTTTACCGAGGCAAGGCCTGTCCAAAGACGAATCTCCCTTGCCGCTTCCGTCCGCATACTTCAGTGCAAAGGCATAGTCTGCCACCATCTGCATGTCAGCCTCCGCAAATGGTATGCACATCATGTTTGCAATCCGTCTTATCTGTTCACTCTTGCTTGTATCAGAAGCGGATATGAACAACCGTGCGTCGGGCATCCTGTACCTTATCCTTTTCACTATATTATATATGTAACCTACATTGTTGTCAGAACATACACACGTCTTGGAGACAGCGAGCCGCTTGTGTCTCGGCATCCGGCCTGTCATGGTACATATATGCCCTGTGGGAAAATCGAACAATGTCTCCTCATACTTCGTTTCTTCCTCGGCGGAATCTGTCCTGCGGACAAATCCCAGTTTCAGGACCAGAGCTTTTGTCTGTCCCGGCAATCCGTCTATGTCCTTCTCCAAGAGTTCCGTTCCCAACGAATCAGACAAGAACACTATATCATTCTCACGCCCTATAACCATCCGGTCTTCCTTGCCGGACAAACGTATCGACGCCACCAAAGCCATTGTCATTGCCATCGTGCGGAATATCATTGTCGTTATCATTGTCTCTCGGTCTTATATATGCGATTCCTATCCACAGCCTCACCTCTCAATAGTTCTATTTTCCGAAAACAGGTGCGCGGTTCTCAAAATAAGCTTGCCGCATAGCTTCCACGATGCTGTCGGCTCCATTGATAAATTCTCCCGAACCGTGGTCGATAAAACCGGAACATTCCTTTCCTGCACCACAGCTGCCGTTGTCCCACAAGAACAGAGACAAACCATGACGACGAGCAGAATGGCAGACGTATGCCAAATAATATTTCCTGTAGCTTTCATACCGTTTGTCTTTCCGGCAAGTGCAACCGAACTCCCCAAGATACAGCGGAATCCCCTTGTCCACAAATGCCGTCTTCAATTCGTCAAACACCGAATCCACATGGCACTCGTCGGTACGACTTCCGTTCCTCCCGGACGAGGCATACCCCCACTCGTCATATTTGTTGTCGAGCGTGAAAAGATAAGGGTCGTAGAAGTGCACCGAAACAAGCAGTCTGCCGGAAACCTTGTCGTCCGGCAAACGGAGATTGCCGATTGTCAGTTCTGCATTCGTACAGTATCCGGGAATACCAAGGAAACGTTCTGTGTTCTTTCCTCCTGTCGCACGCACAGCATCCACAAACACTTGGTTCCATTCATTGACAATGGCATACTGTCTGCCACCGTCCGTGCGGTTCTCACCCCATCCCCATTTGCCGTCGTGTATTTCATTCATAGACTCAAAGACGAGGAAATCGCCTTTGTCCTTGAAGCGTTCCGCAATCTGTGTCCAGAAAGACGACAGCTGTTCCTTTATTTTTCTATTGACAGATTCATCCTTCGCTGCATGTCCGATGTCAAGCCAATGGCGGCTGTCCGCACCGTCGTGATGAATATTCAATATGACTTTCAAACGGGCACTCTCCGCGTAATCCACAAGCTCTGCAACTCTTGCCATCCATTTCTCCTCTATTTTGTAATCCGGTCCGGAACCGTAATGCCCGAGCCATGTGACCGGTATCCTCACCGCTGTAAAACCGGCTTTCGACACACATGCAAAGGTCTGTCGGGTTGCAGCCGGATTGCCCCAGCATGTCTCTTCCGACATACCATTGGTGAATGCATCCAGCTGGTTTCCGATATTCCATCCCATTCCCAAAAAGAAGGTCCGGTTTTCTTGGTCATCTTCGCCGGAAGGCAACGTCTTCGCTGCCAGGCATAACGGCATGACTAACATTGTGAGTATGATTCCTA
Organism: uncultured Bacteroides sp.; assembly: GCA_964554265.1. Taxonomy (GTDB): domain Bacteria; phylum Bacteroidota; class Bacteroidia; order Bacteroidales; family Bacteroidaceae; genus RGIG8745. The sequence goes on from CAZKOB010000048.1 coordinate 18,942, forward strand.
TCCGCCTGTTCTGTTTTCTCATATATCATGATTTTATGCGGTTGATACGCGTTGAACGAATTGGTCCGTAGACTATAATTATTGCACGAAAAAAACAGGCTGAAAAATAGAGGCTCTGAAAAAGGAAGGCACTGAAAAATACAAGGTTCCATCCATCTATAATTGTCGGACTGACACCGAAACATCAATCCACCGTTGCCCCGACAACAGCCCTGCCATAGAAGGGAGAGTACCTACACTCCTTGCCTCCGCTTTCCGTCAAATCTCATCCACACTGACAATACCGTGCATCACAGCATAGATGGTAAGTGCCGACACCGATTTCAGGTGCAACTTCTCATTGATGTTTTTCCTATGAGTGACAACAGTCGTAAGACTGATATTCAGTTTTTCCGCTATTTCCTTGTTTATCAATCCTCTTACCACCAACGCAAGCACTTCGGTCTCACGCTGCGAAATGCTTGTCGTCAAGGTGTTGTTGTCCATCTCTTGAAGCGTATGGACATGGCTGCTCCCCATGCCGTGCCCTGTCTGGTGAAGACGAAGTATGGATTTGACAAGCAGATGTTCCGGCTGACAGATGTTCAATGTATGGAAATCGGAAAACTGCTGGCTTGACGTATATTGAGAAGCCAGTATGATTGTACGCTGCCGATACTTCCTGAAAAAGTCAGGAGAAGAAAGCAAAGCCTGCGCCGAAACGAAATAATGAGAGAACGTTTCCGGTTCGTCGCGCTGCATGTCCGCACAGGATGAGAACACGGCCACATCTGCCATCGGGATTATATCAGCCAATACAGACTTCAGTCCCATTGCCTGAAGCGTGTTGTTGTCTATTATTGCAATACGTGGAAACATTTTCTTTTCTAAAATACAATATTGAAACTGCAATAACTCCAGAAGACACAGCACCTGCGTTCCATCCTCTTCATGGATGCAGAACAGTCACTGTGTCTTCCCTATGTGTAATCTTATCTGTAAAGAGGAGTCAAGAGGAAACTCAATCGATCAGTCCCTCATTCTCCTCGATGATATCAAGTTCCTTTCCCGTAAGCTTTGCCATAATCTGCTGCTCTATTTCGTCGGCAAGCTCCGGATTATCCTCCATAAGCTTTTTGGTGGCATCGCGTCCTTGCGCCAGCTTGCTGTCGTTATAGCTGAACCAGCTGCCGCTCTTCTTCACAATGCCAAGCTGCACACCAAGGTCTACAATCTCACCGCTCTTGGATATACCCGAGCCGAACATGATGTCAAATTCCGCCTTGCGGAATGGAGGAGCCACCTTGTTCTTCACGACCTTGACGCGAACCTGATTTCCCTTCACCTCGTCACCATCCTTGATAGAGGTCACACGACGGATGTCAAGGCGGACAGAAGAATAAAACTTCAGTGCATTTCCACCGGTTGTCGTCTCCGGATTGCCGAACATGACACCGATTTTCTCACGCAACTGGTTGATGAAGATACACGTAGTGTTCGTCTTGTTGATGGTCGACGTAAGCTTACGGAGTGCCTGACTCATGAGTCTTGCCTGCAAACCTACTTTATTGTCTCCCATGTCGCCCTCGATTTCTGCCTTCGGAGTCAGAGCTGCCACAGAGTCCACGACGATGATGTCTATAGCCGAAGAACGTATCAACTGGTCTGCTATTTCAAGTGCCTGTTCTCCGCTGTCAGGCTGGGATATCCACAGGTTGTTGACATCTACACCCAGTTTTTCCGCATAGAAACGGTCGAAAGCATGCTCTGCATCAATGAATGCGGCAATACCTCCCTGTTTCTGCGCTTCGGCAATAGCATGTATCGCCAGTGTGGTCTTTCCTGAAGATTCCGGACCGTATATTTCTATTATACGCCCTTTCGGATAACCTCCCACACCGAGTGCCGCATTAAGCCCTATAGAGCCGGAAGGTATCACCTCGACGGCCTCCACATTGTCGTCACCGAGCTTCATGATGGTTCCCCTTCCGAAACTCTTCTCTATCTTGTCCATTGCCGCCTGAAGAGCTTTCAGCTTTTCGTTGTTCGGCTGCACGGTTTGATTCTGTGCCATTCTGTTATTTTTGTTATAATTATAATTTCAGTTCTACAATAGCCCTCCGCGTTGTTCCTTTTGCAACTCGCACTGATTTGCCGTTGCACCATCCTGCCAATCCGTTCCGAACAGTTCACATGCATCGGGAGAAAAAAGAGCATGGCAACCATGCGGTCGTCGCGATCACCACATTTCAATGACTCCCAACCGGAACAGCTCAATCCCTTCTTGGCAAAAAGGTTTGTCCGTACCTATTACAACACATCAAGCCACATAAAGTTTGTCTACAACTCCAGATCACCGTCAAAGATTTCATGCCAAGGCAGTCCCTGCTTGTTGAGCTGCTCCATGAACGGGTCCGGATCGAACTCTTCCACATTCCATACTCCCGGACGCTTCCACAGCCCCTTAAGGAACATCATGGCACCAATCATCGCCGGAACACCGGTCGTATAGCTTACTCCCTGCATGCCTGTCTCCCTATATGCAGCCTGATGAGAGCAGTTGTTGTAGACATAATATGTACGTTCCTTGCCATCCTTCTTTCCGCGTATACGGCAACCGATGCTTGTCTCGCCTTCGTAGTTCTCGCCCAAATCCTGCGGATTAGGAAGAACGGCCTTCAGGAACTGCAAAGGTACAATCTTCATGCCTTGATACTCCACTTCATCGATGCGTGCCATACCAATGTTCTGTATCACACGGAGATGGGTAAGATATTCCTCGCCGAACGTCATCCAGAAGCGCGCACGCCTGATTGTCGGGAAGTTCTTGGTAAGCGATTCAAGTTCCTCATGATACATAAGATACGATTCCCTCGGACCGATATTAGGATAAGTCAGCGGCTTGTGAATCTCCAAAGCTCCGGTCTGCACCCAGCTGCCGTCCTGCCAATAGCGTCCTTTCTGAGTAATCTCGCGTATGTTTATCTCAGGATTGAAGTTTGTGGCGAAAGCCTTATGGTGATTGCCGGCATTACAATCGACAATGTCAAGATACTCAATCTCGTCAAAATAATGCTTCGCCGCAAAAGCGGTATATATGCCGCTCACACCCGGGTCGAATCCGCAACCCAGAATGGCTGTCAGACCGGCCTCCTCAAAACGTTTCTTGTAGGCCCACTGCCAGCTGTACTCAAAATGAGCCTCGTCGCGCGGTTCATAATTTGCCGTATCGAGATAGTTCACCCCACTCTTCAGACAAGCTTCCATTATCGTCAAGTCCTGATAAGGGAGAGCCAAGTTCATCACGATATCCGGCCTGAACTCATTGAAAAGTGCAACAAGTTCATCCACATTGTCAGCGTCGACCTGTGCCGTCTTTATGTCCGGATTGCCTATCGCCCTGACCAAGGCGTCGCATTTCGATTTTGTACGGCTTGCAATCATTATGTCAGTGAATACATCGCTGTTTTGAGCCACCTTGTGCGCTGCTACGGAAGCAACTCCACCGGCACCAATAATAATTACTTTTCCCATTTCTGTTCTTTGCTTTTATCTTTTTCGTGGACAAATATAACACAAGTTCATAGAATGACAAAATTTTACTGTTTTCCGCTCATGTTTTTTCACTCAAAACAATATTATAAGGGGTAAAAAACCGAGAGGGCATGAATGGCACCATCCTGCTTCTTGAAAGCTGTGTATGTGGTTCCCACAACCATCCCATTATCGCCCACCAGTACGCGAGTTCGGTTTAAGAAAATCCTATAAAAGTTGGCAATCCTGCAAGTTTTTTGCACCCTGACTTCGTCATCGTGTCACAAAAAAATTCTCATCGAAGAGTTTCGCGATCCCTTGATGTCTTTTCATGAGTCCTGATGTCCTCATAAATCTGCTTGGTTATCCCCACCTCATACCATCTATTTGTCATAATTTACGGGATTTTTCTGACAATCTGAAATGTTAAAATCCAAAGCTCGCAGAATCGCATAAAATCGGCCGGACCCGACCGAAATTCCGTTTGTGCGATTCTGAGGCCATTTTCAGACCTTGAAATTCAAATGTAAAAATAATACAATTTGTATTCTGAAAAGATACATTTATTCACATTCGTGTGTGCCTCGCCTGAAAAAAAGAGTACGCTGGAAATAAATTTCGTTCACCTTGAAAATGTTTTTAAAGTG
>CAZKOB010000049.1:0-22998 GCA_964554265.1 uncultured Bacteroides sp.
TCGCTTCGCGCCACCTCCCCTAACTTAGGGGAGGAGCCAGGTTACCTGTTCGGTGGAATATCAATGATAGGTCAATGCATTTACATCAGCAATCAAACTAAGCTCCTCCCCTAAGTTAGGGGAGGTGGCGCGAAGCGACGGAGGAGTCTGTGAATACACCTGCAAAACACAGTTAAAGCAACAGCCTACAATCACCAAAACCACAAACTGAGTCTGTGAATACATCAGCAAAAAAGCAGGCAAGATTACCACATTTATTTTTCTTTGACTCTGTATGGCCAAGAGTTGCCGAAAAATGATTTCTTTTCCGAATTAAAATCATATCTTTGTTGCCGGAAACCGAATCTGTATCGTCAGACGGGCAAAGAGGATATATAGAAGGACATAAACGAAGGAAAACATCGGATTCCGGTAACTCTTCCTTCACTGGGGCGTTTTGTTGAAACAGATACCTAATATGCCCTGCCGTTTTCATACAGAAAAATTTTTCCTTATAAGGGGATTCCAAACAAACAACCGGTTATGTTTACCCAAAACAACAATATGAGAAAAACATTGTACATATTGATTTGCAGCATGGCATTAATCCTGTGTTCCTGCGACAAGGATACGGAACCGTCCAACATCGCTCCGGAACTTACGACCCATGCCGCAACTGCCACCGACATCCAAAGAACAGAAGTTACCCTCAGCGGAATCATCAAACGCACCAACGGCAGCCAGATCATCGAATGCGGCATCATGTACTCCCAGCAAGAAAACTTTGCCGTATCCAACACTTCACAAGTCGATACGTCTACTGACGGCGAATTTTCCGTACAGATTACAGGACTCACTCCTGACCAAACCTATTATTATTGCACCTATGCCAAGAGCGGCTACAGCACGGTAAAAGGTAATGTCGAAGAATTTCACACATCACCCATAACCCAACCTCTGTTTGAGGCTGTACAAGTATCAAACATCACTCAGACCGGACTTGATGTATCGGTCAGGCTCAGCGACACCGGCGGTGCAAACATACGAGAATGCGGCTTTGTCTATATGGCCACAAACGAGAATGTCAATCCGGATGCTCTTGCAGCCCAGCCCCTGCAAAAGGCTGAAGCCGACTCCAACGGCGAATACAAGCTTGCCATCAGCCGGCTATCTCCCGACACTCGCTATGCCATCTGCCCATACGCGAGATATGCAAAGACCATCACTGACGAATCTACCGATTATGGTGACGTTGTCTATGCTACAACCTTGAAGGCGGAAAAGCCTGTTGTTTCCGCCACCGTCATCAACGACAAAGAGGGCATAAAGAGTTTGCAGCTATCTGCTTCTGTCCGTCAGAGCGGTACAACCGCCGTGACGGAACGCGGCTTCGTCTACAGCATGGACAATCAGATTCCGGCCATCAATGAAGAACGCACCAGCAAAATCATCGCCACAGGTGACAACGATGGTTTTCAGGCTACCCTTCCCGAGCTTCTCTACAACAAGACCTACTACATAAGGGCATATGCCATCAACGATTTCGGTACCGGCTACGGTGATGTACTGACATATACGACCGACAACTACAGTTTCCCGATTGTCATTACCGCTGCCGCCACAGACATCGGTGAAGACTTTGCCACACTCAACGGCGAGATCGAAGACGATGGCAACAGTCCCATACTGCTTCGTGGATTCGTCTGGAGTGCAACCAATCCAACTCCGACAATAGAGGACAACCGTATCGAATCCTCGATTTCCAATCCTACTTTCTCCGCCCGGCTCACAGAAGGCCTGTCTTCCGCCCAAACCTATTATTACCGAGCCTATGCCGTCAACGGCAAAGGTCCGGGATACGGCTCTGTCAAGACCTTCACCACCATTCAGACATATCCTCCTACCCTCTCGGCTACCGTTCTTTCCGGCATATCTGCGACAACTGTCACGGCCTCATCCGCAGTCTCCGACGATGGCGGTTCTGCCATTTTGGAGAAAGGCTTTGTCTTCAGCGGCACAGCATCGTTGCCGACGCTGTCCGATACGAAGGTCATATCCACATCGGACAACAACTCCATTGTCTTGCTTCTATCTGACCTGACAGACAACACCCGCTACTACATCCGCTCCTTCGCCACCAACAAGAAGGGTACATCCTATGGCGCAGTACAGACCTTCACCACCCTGAGCAAGGATGAAGTCACATCAATCGAAAAGGGAGATTTCAGCGAAGACGAAAACTGGTAAAACAACGAAAGTCGGTACTGGGCCATTCCCTTGTTTCTTAACTTTTGATTCTTATCTTAAATATCCCATGAATACAAACAGATTTGGAACAGACATAATATTATGCATGTCATTGTTCATCGCCATGTCCTGCACCTCCGATGAGACGGATAACAATGTCCCTTCCCACACTGCAAACGGGAAATACACCTGCCGCATGTATCTGGACAAAGAGGCTTTGTCAGGATTCAATCCTACAAGAAGCGGAGAAGAAAAGATGTGGAACAACGGTGATGTCGTCTATGTACAGTTTGCCTATCCCGATTTCTCCGAGACCAAACACATCGCCGGCAATGCCGTCTACCATTCCGAAACAGAAGATTGGGAACTGACCTACAACAACTATATTCCCAGTGAAGGCATTTGCGAGATGTACTTCTTCGATCCATCCGGCAGTGTCTCTTCAATCATATCCATCGACGAACAGACCGTTGTGTATGAAGATCTCGATGCCACATACAAGAAAAACAGCAAAGGCGATCTCATTGTCCATGCGCGACTTGAACCTAAAACAGGCAGACTCAGATTCAAGGGCGAGGCAAATACCCGAATATACGTCAGAGGGCTCGACTTCATCAGCAGTTACGATGTCGAAAGCAACGAATTTTCTTTATCCTCGCCCGTAATCCCTCTTGCCGTCCGTCCGGATGGTTTCACTCCTTATCTGTATGTAACTTCCAAGATAGACGATTTATCCATAGAGTCGGACTATTCTCTATATGCAAAGACATTCAACCGTATTCTCTCCCCCGGCAAAAGCGGAGTCATAGAGATTCCTTATCCGTGGAACTATACCGGCTGGACCCGTTCTTCGCTATTTGAAACAATCACAGTCAAGGGAATCGCCTTCAAAATGATGCATGTCGGTGCCGGCACATTCCTGATGGGCGCTACGGAAGAACAGGAGAATCCTTCAGAAGACGAGCTTCCCCTCCATCGGGTGACACTCACAAACGACTATTATATGGGTGAGACGGTAGTGACACAAGCCCTTTGGGAAGCAGTCATGGGAAGCAACCCTTCCATGGATGTGGCAGAGAACAAGCCTGTGACCTACGTGAGCCATTCCGACTGTTTGACCTTTATTGACGAACTGAATCGTCTCACAGGCAAAAAATTCCGTCTGCCGACCGAGGCAGAATGGGAATACGCGGCAAGAGAGGGGTATAAATCCGCAGGCTATCCATATAGCGGAGGAACAAGCATCGACGATTATGCCTGGTATAAAGAAAACTGTAAACAACTGCAGGAAGTAAAGACAAAGCAACCGAATGCGCTGGGCATATACGACATGAGCGGCAATGTCTGGGAATGGTGCCATGACGGATACGGCATCTATTCTCCGGATGATGCCACAGATCCTACAGGCACAAATGACAAGTACAAGGTATTACGCGGCGGATGCTATCAAAGCGCCGCACAATATTGCCGCACAAGCACCCGATATACCAACTATCTGCCAAATGAGACCTACGGTTTCCGCCTTGCCTTCTGACCCTTCATCCATACCTGTCCGGATTCTTCGGCATCCGCACCGCAAGACAGGACACAGGATGCCGGCTCCTGCAGTGCGGATGTACCAGTATCCGGCATAGCTCACAATGTAATCCAAGTGCCGAATTCAGTTCCATACATCATCGTTGTTTGCATATTTGCCATCCTCGCCTTCATAAACAAACCGGAAAGCGGGAAAGTGCAGATTTGTATCCGTCTGCTGTGCACACTCGTCTTCCTGTTCTTCTTCGGACTGAGGGGCAACGTAGGCAATGACTATACCGGTTATTGCGCTCGTTTCTACGACCTTGAGTGGAACAACCTCATGGATTTCTTCCTGCATCCGGGCTGTGCCACAGCGCTGGAACCGGGATTCATCTTCAGCGTCATCTTATGCCGATACATATATCCCAACTTTCATTTCTTCATATTCATCTGTACTGCATTCACCTACTTTCTTACCTGCAAATTTCTATCCGCCCATGTAAAGAATCTTCCGTTTGCACTCGTCATATTCATCTGCATGGGAGGATTGCAGCTGCATATAGATTTCATCAGAAGCTCCATAAGCATGGCCCTCTTCATGTACTCCATACGTTATATAGAAGAAAGGAAACCGAAACAATTCCTCACATTCAATATCATAGGACTCACGTTCCATATCTCCGCCTTGTTGTATATACCCATATACATCCTCTATAAAGCCCGGATTCCGTACAAGGTGTTTCTTGGCATCGGAATAGCAGGAGCAGTGCTCCAATTCCTCCACATACCCCTCGCATCCTATGTCTGTATCTCTATCGACAAACTGTTCTACGGTATAGACTCCATCCCCTTCGACCTACGTGATTTTTCAATCCTGCCTACCATTCCAATAGGAGCAATAGAACGCACTGCCACCGGTGGTCTGCTACTGTTCTGCCACAGCAGAAAAGGGGAACTACGCGAAAGCGACCGCCACAGGTTCAGTCTGGCACTCTTTTTCATCTATTACCTTTTTTCTTCCTTCCTGTGGGACTTTCCAATCATCAGCATGCGACTTTCCCTGATGTTCTCTTTCGTCTACTGCATCGTCTGGACATCCTTGGCAGAGGCCACGACAAAGCGCCGGAAGAAAATCATCTTTATCACCGTCATCGGGCTGTATATGCTGCTTCGTCTGACGGCAACGACCAATGCGGACGTGTTCCATTATCTATCCGTCTTCCAAGAATAGAGCGTCTCATAATTTCCGTATATATAAACCACAGAACTGACACAGGAGCTGCGACGGAGGAGCCTGCGTATGCGCCCACCCCAAATCCTCCTCAATTCCATAATATCCCACAAGTATGCGATATAGAGCCTGTGAATAAACCGGCACAAAATCACCTTTGAATGCGACGAAGCGGATACAAACGTAAGCCTCTGTATCGTCATTCGCTATCCACTTGTCATAAATTACGGGCTTTTCTTGACAATTTGAAAATGTTAAAATCAAGGTTCCGCAGAATCGCATAAAATCAGCCCAACCCGACCGAAGTGCCATTTGTACGATTCTGAGGCCGTTTTCAGGTCTTGAACTTCAAATGTAAAAATAATGTAATTTACATTCTGAAATGATAAATTTATTCACATTTGCGCGTGTCTTGTCTGAAAAAAGAGTACGCTGGAGACAAATTTTCAAGGTGAACAAAACTTGTTTAAAAGGCACTTTAAAAACATTTTCAAGGTGAACGAAATTTATTTTCAAGGTGCACGAGTTTGAGAATGTCCGTTTTTCGGACTAAAATCTGATATTGCCTAATTTTGATTTCTTAAAAAGACAGAAATCGTTTTTTCAATGCTGCGAAAAACAAAGATGGATTCCGGCAGCGAAAAACAGGACTATCAGACAAAAATTTTTATAACTTGCTGATTATCAACATATCCTATTTCTATCCCCACCTGTACTTCTTGTATCTAAAACTGTATCGTTCTATTAAAATAGTATTCTCTTGATTATCAACTGTTTATCAATAAAACTTCTCAAATTCAATAATCAATCAGATGTAAACGAATCTTAATTATGTTAATAAAGCTCCGTCAGTTAAAAGTGGACTTAGTGTCAAAAAGAAAGAAGAAATGCCACTGAAAACACCAGTTTACAACCATAAGATTTACAAGAGGAGTCCGTGAAAGTATCTACTTAAAATCACAATAGAAGTCCATGAATACACCAGCAAAAAAACAACCGAACTTGCGTATACATATATCAGACAAATACCACACATATAAAACATATTCCCCATACGAAAGCCACAGCCGTCACAGAGGTTTTCGACATGAAAGAAGAAAAAAACAGACATTTTGTTAAACTTTTTCATAACTTTGCAGTCATATCAATGCCGCGTGTGTTGCACACGGCATTTTTTAATGTTCAAAATCGAAAAAGAAAAATAGAAACTACAGAACCCAAAAGAACAATGAAAGCATTTTTGACAGCCATAGTTCTCACCTCATTAAGCACGGGCACAATCACAGCACAATCCAAATATGCCGTGTCGGGAACTGTCATTGAAAAAGAAACCAATGAAGCCGTCGTGTCAGCCACAGTACAAGTGCTCTCACTGCCGGACAGTTCGTTTGTTGCAGGAGTGGCAACAAACTCATCGGGAGGATTCACCATGCAAAACGTAACAAAAGGACGCTACGCACTGAAAGTCTCCTTCATCGGATACCAGAACAAAATCATCAGCCTCGATCTCACCAAAGCGAAATCGAAAAAGGTCGACATAGGATACATCACCCTCCAGTCTGATGCCGTAATGCTCAAAGAAGCCAAGATTTACGGCAATGCGGCAAAGATACAGATGTCGGGCGATTCACTTGTATACAACGCATCCGCCTATAAGATGGCGGCAGGTTCGGCTCTGGAAGACCTTGTAAAGAAACTTCCGGGCGCACAGGTGGACGATGATGGCAATATCACCATCAACGGAAAGACTGTCACCAAAATCCTGCTTGACGGAAAGGAGTTCTTCCTCAACGACACCAAGACGGCCATGAAGAACATACCGACCGACATGATAGAAAAAATCAAATCATATGACAGGAAAAGCGACCTTGCACGCGTGACCGGCATCGACGACGGTGAAGAGGAGACAGTGATAGACCTCACCGTAAAGAAGAACATGAAGCACGGCTGGGTGGGCAACTTCGACCTCGGCATGGGTACAGAAAAAAGGTACAGCGAACGCATGATGCTGAACAGATTCACAGACCATGCCAGCTTCTCCCTTGTAGGCTCGGCCAACAACACCAATGATGCAGGATTCGGCGGAGGAGGAGGACGCGGTCCGTGGGGACGACGCAACGGACTGAACTCCAGCAAGACTATCGGATTCAACTTCGCAACAGAAACCGACAAGCTTGAAACGGACGGAAGCGTACGCTACAGATACGACGGCAGTGACGCCATGAGCGAATCGTCCACACAGAACTTCGTCACGTCAACCGGCGCATTCAACAACAGCATAAGCAAGAGCCTGAGCAGCAACTCAAGCGTCAATGCCAATTTCCGCATGGAGTGGAAGCCTGACACGATGACCAACATCATATTCCGTCCAAGCGGAAGCTATTCGCGAAACAGAGGATACTCGAACAGCAGTTCCGCCACGTTCAACGAAGATCCGAACAAGTATGCGGACGATCCGCTTACTGAGGTGGAAGAAATGGAAGGAATCCACGGAAGCATTGTAGAGGATGAGGATGTGGAACAGATGATGGACAACATCATGGACATCGTGGTCAACACAAACCGAAGCCGTCAGCAGACATACAGCAACAGCCGTTCCATCAACGGAGAACTGCAGGCCAACCGACGTCTGAACAACGAAGGACGCAATGTCACTCTGCGTGCCACGGGAGGACTCAGAGGCAGCGACAGCAAACAGCTTTCCGCTTCGCGAGTGGCATATTCGCAGGAATCGGGGAAAGACGAGGATGTGAACAACAGATACTATACCACTCCGGGACGCGGCAGCAACTACAGCATACAGATGACCTACAGCGAACCTATCGCCAAAAAGACATACCTGCAGTTCAGTTACCGATTCAACTACAGCTACACCAAGAACGACAGGCAGGCCTTCACCTACGATGCCGTGACGTATACCGACCTCAGCAATGCGCTTATGGCGAACCGATACGACATTCCGGCAATCGTGGACTATATGCTTGCACAGTCTGTCAACGACCCGGCATATTCGGCAGTGCCTAACGACAACCTCAGCCAGTTCTCGGAATACAAGAACTACAACCACACGATCTCCTTGATGTTGAGAATAGTGCGCGACAACTACAACTTCAACGTCGGTGTCGATGCCTTGCCTCAGACTTCAAAGCTCAACTACAAATACATGGGCCATGAATATCCGGAAGTGGAACGGAACGTATTCAACTTCACCCCTACCCTCGACTACCGCTACAAATTCTCGAAGACAAGCCAGTTGAGATTCACATACAGGGGACGGACGAGCCAGCCGAGCATGACCAACCTGCTCGACATTACGGACGACTCAGACCCGCTGAACATACGCAAGGGTAATCCGGGACTGAAGCCTTCGTTCGCAAGCAACTTCAGAATGTTCTACAACACCTACAACACCGAACGGCAGCAAGGCATGTTCTCCCATGTATATTTCGGCATGACGCAGAACAGCATCTCAAACATGGTGTCGTATGACGAAGCTACCGGTGTAAGGACAACAATGCCTATGAACATAAACGGCAACTGGAATGCCGGAGGTATGTTCGGATTCAACACGGCAGTGGACAAGAACAAGAGCTTCACAATCAACAGTTTCACACGTGTGGGATATGACAATCAGGTGAGTTACCTTGATCCGAAACAATACGAGGAGAACAAGTCGAAGACTCGCAAGCTGACATTGGCGGAACGTCTGGAATTTGGCTACCGCAATGACTGGTTTGAAGCCTCTCTGAACGGAAACATCGACTACAATCATTCACGAAACAACGTGGTGGAAAACAGCGACCTCGACACATACCAGTTTACTTACGGAGCGGAAGTGAACGTCACTCTTCCTTGGGGAACACGCATTGTGACAGACATTGCCGAAAACAGTCGAAGAGGCTACAGCCAGTCGGCGATGAACACTAACGAACTGATATGGAACGCACAGATTTCGCACTCGTTCCTCAAGGGCAAGGCTCTCACTTTGTCGCTTGAAGTGAACGACATATTGAAGGAGCGCAGCAACATCAGCCGTACCATCACAGCCATGCAAAGCAGCGACACACGTTATAATGCCATATACCAGTATGGAATGATACGTGCAATATACAAGCTCAACATCTTCGGAGGCAAGAATGTGATGGGAACAGACAAAGAGGGACAAGGAGGTCCTGGAGGACCCGGCGGCGGCCCGGGACGAGGTCCGAGAAGATAACATGGTCTAAAGACGGGATTTTTCCAACATTCACAACGGCACAAAATCATTAAGTGTGACATCAGAATGATTTTGTGCCGTTTTTCTTTCTTTTGTATAACTTTGTCCAACTCTCTTGAATCTGCTCAACTCTTTTGAACAAGTACATTCTCCTACAGCATCATTCGTCACTCAGCGAATACTCCATTGTTCTGTTGCCGAAAATTAATGGAAAGATTTCTTCTTAACAGCATCTACTTTTTTCCTGACTTCGTCACGTGTCACCCTAAAAATGTTCATCGAAGAGTTTCGCTATTCTCTGATGTCTTTTCATAAGCCCTAATGTCATCATAAATCAGTTTGGTTATCCCCGCGCCACACCATCTATTTGTCATAAATTACAGGCTTTTTATGACAACCTGAAATGTTAAAATTCAAGGCTCGCAGAATCGCGTAAAATCGGCCAAATCTTACCGAAGTGCCATTTGTACGATTCTGAGGCCGTTTTCAGGTCTTGAACTTCAAATGTAAAAATAACGTAATTTATATTCCAAAAAGATACATTTATTCACATTTACATGTAGTTTGCCTAAAAAAAGAGTACGCTGAAAATAAATTTTCAAGGTGAACCAAATTTGTTTAAAAGGCACTTTAAAAACATTTTCAAGGTGAACGAAAAATTTTTTCAAGGTGAACGAGTTTGAGAATGTCCGTTTTTCAGGCCGAAATTGGATGTTGCCCAAATCGATTTCTTAAAAAGAGTAAAATCGATTTTTCGATGCCGTGAAAAACAAAGACGTATTCCGGTGGCGGAAAACAGGAATATCAGATAAGAAATTTTATAACTCGCTGATTGTCAACATATCCTGTTTTTGTTCCAACCAGTATTCTTTGCTCTTGAAACTGCATCGTTTTGCTGAAATAATATTTTACTGATTATCAATTACTTATCTATAAAACTTTTAAAAATCGTTCGTTGAGCATGTGTAAACGAACCTTAATTATGTTAATAAAGTTCCGTTTGTAATGGGTGGACTTGGTGTCAAAAAGAAAGAAGAAATGTCTCTAAAAAGATATCTGCAAGAAATCCCAACTTCCGATTTACAAAACACAGAAGATTCTTACCTACCCACACAAGCAACGTCTTCCCCACAATACATCTCTGCCGGAGAGATGGACAAAAGAAATATCCCACTGATTATCAATACAACAAACACAGAAATTCCATCTTTTTTCCAACAATGCCATAGAACACGAACCGATGAAGAACCCAAACACTTACATTCCGGCCGCATATCAATTCAATACCTCAATCCGAACAAGCCACAAAAACAACGGAATAACATTCACACCACATTTCCCAACTTCTCTATAAACAGGTTTATATCTTTTTATATAGAAACCCACATTTTTTGGCTTGTTTTTTATCCTTATAAAAATTTTATCATATATTTGCAAAAATATAGTCCATCTCTCCGGCAGAGATACATCATTACAAAAAGCAATAAAAAAGCATCTTATTACTTAACTAATACAAATTCAGTCATTTATGAAATCTAAACTATTTTTGTTCGCTACATCGATGATTGTAAGCGCAGGCATGTCCGCACAATGGACCGTCCCTGTTCCTACAGCGTCAGAACTGACTGTCAGCGAAGGTACAGACACAGTGATTTACTACCTCTACAACAAAGATGCCGGCATGTTCTACACAGAAGGCAACGAGTGGGGGACACGCGCAAGCATTGGCAAGACAGGTCTTCAAGTATTCGTAAGCAAATATCAGGCAAAGGGGGATGACGGAGAGAGTCTGCTCGATTGGGACGGAAAAAGCTACATTCTCAACAACTATTCCGTTGCCAAAGGAAGATGGGCCAATCTCTACTTCGACAGCAAGAATCCTACCAACACTTATGTAGACTATGACGGCAGAGAGACTGCCGACTATATTCTGGAGTGGGTGAAAGAAGGCGACAGCTATCGTTTCTACGGTGCAGAAGCCAACAGCGAATGCAATCCGAACAACTATGCAGGAGCATATCTCGGTGTAGACCGGTCTACAGACCCTAACAACACCATAGTGGTGGGCGACATCTACAAAGCAGACGAGGATACACCTAATACTTACCTCGTGGACTGGCAGTTCATCACCACAGACAACTATGCAGCATATCTGGAGAAGTTTGAGGTCTACGACGCTTCGGAAACACTCCGTACAACAATAGAAGAAGCAAAGTCCAAGAATGTGGACACAGCGGCAGCTGATGCAGTATATGCAAACACCAACAGCACAAAGGCTGAGCTTGAGGAAGCCAACACTGCCTTGAAGAAGGCTATAGCCCTGGCTATCGAGAACTCCGCATCTCCAAGCAATCCGAAGGACATGACGGAAGAATACGTCACAAACCCTACATTCGAGGAGAACGTAGACGGCTGGTCAACAAACACCGGTGCACAGAACAACAAGACAGCTACAAACAAGACTGACGGTGTGCACTTCACAGGCAGCTCTTGGGAGAACTGGAACGGCAGTCCGTTTGCAGGCAAGATGTATCAGATACTGAGAAATGTGCCGGCAGGTATCTACACACTCCAGATGGGTGCATTCTGCAGCAACAACGGCGGTGCGTATGTATATGCAAACAGCGACAGTGTGGAAGTTACAAATGACAATGCAAGAACTTACACCGTAACAACTTGTGTGGATGTCGACACTCTTGAAATCGGTATCAAGCAGCATGAGAAACTCAGCAACTGGGTCGGCATGGACAATGTGAAGCTTACCTACTACGGTAACAGCGACGCTTCATACAAGATGTGGCTTGATGGTGTGGTTGAGGCAGCTCCAGACTTCAACTCAGATGAAATCATCCTGCAGACAACACTTCTTGAAGCATACAATGCAGCTCTTGAAGTAGCCAAGAATGCAAATACCAAAGAAGAGATTATCGTTGTGATGAACAACTACAAGGCCGCTCTGAATGACGCTCAGACTAATGCCGACGCATATACAGCATTCCAGAAATCAATCGCCCACGGCGAAGAGACTATGGCCAAAGGATATGAAGGCGAAGCCGCAGACCAGCTGTCAGACTACCTCATTATAGAAGAAGAGCCAAGCGAACTGTATCCAAACGGAACAGCTCCTTATATCCTTGCAAATCCGACTCTCTCCACAGAGGAGATACAGAAAGAATGCGCTAATCTGGATTCTTTGATTGACTATGTGATAAAGAACTGCCTCGGTGAAAACATGGACGCAACAGACTTGCTGGCAAACCCTAACTTCGACGGCAAGAACATCAACGGCTGGACATACGACCCTTCACTCGGCATTCCTGTAGGCGGGGGTCTCGACTCTAACCCTTGTGCCGAAAGATGGAACGAGAGCTTCGACTTGTACCAGAACCTCTCAGGCATCCCTAACGGTGTATACGAACTTACGGCACAGGCATTCTACCGTACAGGCAACGACACCAAGACTGCATATACGGAATACAAGGACGGCAACGCAGCCGAGATTCTTACGGTGCTCTACATCAACGGCTTGAGCGCACCGGTACGTAATATCGCTTCGGAAACATTCAGCGAGAACCTCGAAAACAACTGTACAGAGGTTGAAAGCGGAGTATACGTTCCTAACGGCATGACCAGTGCTTCCGCCGCATTCTCGCAAGGCAAGTACACTTGCTCTGTAATGGGCGTTGTAACAGACGGTACAATGCGTGTGGGTATACGCAACAACGGTACAACCGGCGGACGCTGGTCGCTCTTCGACAACTTCCGTCTGACTTACCGCGCATTCAACGCAGAGACTATCGCACAGATTCTTGAACCTCTCATCGCAGAAGTCAACGCACTTCAGGAAGAAGGCAACCCAATGGGCAAGATAGAAGCAGACAACCTCAACGCCCAGAAGACTGCCGGCGAAAATGCTCTCTCAGCAAATGACGGCAAGGCTATGTTCGATGCATTCACAGCCATCACGAAGTCTCTTGAAGATGCCAGAACTTCTATAGATATATACATCAAACTTCTTGAAGCCAACACAGAACTCGGCGACGCTCTCAGCGCATCGACAGCAGCTCAGGAAACAATGGATGCGGCCAACGAACTTATCGATGAGGTAAGCGAGAAACTCGAGGAGGGTGAATACACCACGGAAGAGGCAACGGCCAAGCTTGAGGAAGTAAAGGTGATGATCACCAAGTTGAATGTTCCGGCAAATATAGACGAAGCAACAGACGAGAATCCTATCATGCTGACAAACCTCATCGTGAACCCAAGCTTCGATGTATTGAACGACGAGGGCAACGCTACAGCAGACGGATGGTCGGGTACAGCACCTTCAGGCATCAATACTTCTGCAACAAATGCCGAGTTCTACTATGACAAAGTCAAGACATACGATATGTACCAGACCATCAACGGTCTGCCTGACGGAACATACAAGGTAAGCGTACAGGCATTCTATCGCGCAGGTGACAGTTCAGAAGACTACAAGGGCTCTCTCATCCACTCAACAGATTCTCTCCATGCTTTCCTTTATGCGACAAGCGGCGATGAGACTTCTTCTGTAGCAGTGCAGCACCTCGGTGACGGCGCCAAAGCCGGAGGCTACAACGGCGGCACAGAAGAAGCTTCTGTAGCAAACGGCATCTACGTTCCTAACACAATGGCCACAGGTGCAATGGCATTTGAGGCCGGTGCATACGTCAACTCTGTCATCGTCAAGGTTACGGGCAACAAGCTCACAATCGGTTTGAAGAAGGAAAAGAGTCTGGCAAAAGACTGGACATTGATGGACAACTGGACACTCACTTACTACGGAAAGAACAGTGCTCAGACTCCTGACGGAGACGCTTCCGGCATTGAAGGTGTAGTTTCTTCTGACGCAACAGTCGTTTCAGTGGCATACTACACTCTCGGCGGTGTGAAGACTTCAACTCCTAACAAGGGTATCAACATTGTCAAGACAGTTCTTTCTGACGGTACAGTCAACATTTCCAAGATTCTTGTAAAGTAATCCTAACGGAAGGAACGAACTCAGGGATTATCAATCAGAACTCCCTGTAAATCACCCAAAGGCAGCCTCGATCGAGGTTGCCTTTTTTGGGCGGCTTACCCCAAAAAGATTACGACAGAGAAGTCCGTAAATGCACAGGCAGAACATTCGGACTTAAAGCAATGACAAGTAGATATAATACAAAGGAAAACCTTCAGATTTCGTTTGTCTCTGAATACAAATCATCTCTTTTCTGTTATCTGTTTTTTTACACACCCGTGTTGAGATATCATAAAAGCTTTACATTCAAGTCTTTTATTCTCTTTTATTCGTTTATTCCATAGATTTTGCGTAAGTTTGCACAACTAAATAAAAATGAATTGAAATGAAGAAGATATTTTTTATTTTAGCAACAGTCTTTTCTGCAACAATAGCTGTTGCACAGACAGAAAGCGAACCCGCATCTGAAGTTTTGTCCGTTGAACCTGTTCCCGCTTCAGTCGTAAAAGAGCGGCATTTCGGGTATCTTAGCTATAGCGAAGCCCTTAAGGCTATGCCCGGGTATACTCAGGCTCAGAGCAGCATTGAAGAACTCAAATCCAATTATGACAAGGAAATGGAACGTGCAGAGCAAGAGTTTACGAAGAAATTCAATGAATTTGTAGATGGACAAAAGTCTTTTCCCGAGAATATCCTTCTGAAACGTCAGAAGGAGTTGCAGATGCTTATGGAGCAGAGTATAAAATTCAAGGATGAGGCGCAAAAACTTCTGACAAAGGCTGAAAACGAACTTATGCAGCCCATTATAGATAAGTTGAACGGTATTTTGACAAAGATTGGTACAGAACGCAATTATGACTATATATTGAATACAGATTCCAACGCTTATCCTTTTGTCAATGCTGACAGAGGAGAAGATATTATGGAAGCTGTCATTTCAAACATTGAGTAGTCACTGCTTTTTATACGGTGATTTTTCTGATATAATTCAATCCAGCATCTTTAAGACACAGAAAACACAGAGCTTTTTCATATTGTCCTTTTATTTGTTATATGAAAAATATTTGTTTGTTCTGTGTCTTAAACGATTAGAGCAATGACCTATTTTGCCGGAAAGTACAGAAGGCAAAGAACAATAACGACGAGGATTGAAAAAATAAAAAACTTTTATAATGTCTGACGGCACACTTCTTCATGGTCCGATAGGAATATTTGATTCCGGATACGGAGGGCTTACTATTCTCGATGGCA
This sequence comes from uncultured Bacteroides sp., assembly GCA_964554265.1. Taxonomy (GTDB): domain Bacteria; phylum Bacteroidota; class Bacteroidia; order Bacteroidales; family Bacteroidaceae; genus RGIG8745. Next base: position 15,427 of record CAZKOB010000049.1, read on the forward strand.
TACGCACTCTCATGCCGCAATACGATTATATTTATCTTGGTGATAACGCACGCGCTCCCTATGGTACACGGTCGTTCGACATTGTGTATGAATTTACCTTACAAGCTGTGCAGAAATTGTTCAGTCTGGGTTGTCCTTTGGTCATTCTCGGATGCAACACGGCGTCAGCCAAGGCCCTTCGCAGTATACAACAGCAATATCTACCTGTGAATGAACCCGATCGTAGGGTTCTTGGTGTCATACGTCCGACAGCAGAGATTGTAGGACATCTTACACATACGCGCCATATTGGGGTACTTGCCACGGAAGGCACTATACGTTCTGAATCGTACAAACTGGAGATTCAGAAACTCTATCCCGGTTCTGTTGTGGTAGGGCAGGCCTGCCCGATGTGGGTTCCCCTCGTAGAAAACGGAGAAGCCGACAGACCCGGTGCGGATTATTTTGTACACGACAGCATAAGCAAGTTGTTGTGCAAAGACCATTTGATCGATACCATTATTCTTGGATGTACCCATTATCCTTTGCTCATGCCCAAAATTGCCAAGTACTGTCCCGAAGGAATAACAGTAGTGCCACAGGGACACTATATAGCCAAGAGTCTTGAGGATTATCTTCACCGCCATAATGAAATGGATTGCCGGATTACAAGAGGCGGAACATGCAGGTATTACACATCAGAGTCGCCGCGAAAGTTTCATGAATGTGCATCCATATTCTTGAAGGAAGAAGTGGATGCACAGCGTATAAGCTTACAGTAGGAGAGTATGTGTGCCAACAGAGGATGAAGGATAAATACGACTGTTGCGGTGACTGAAGCGGTAAAACATTCTTTTATATTATAATTATTGTGTATGAAACAATTTTTCAAAATCTTATTTCTTCCCGTCAGTGCATTGGCGATATACATCGTGGTTCAGTTTGTCTGCATGATACCATTTTCTCTTATGCAGATGATAGACAGTACGTTTGATGCAGTGACGGGAATGTCACTTGCATTGCTTGTTTCTTCTGTTATTACGGCTGCGGTTCTGATTCTCATCAAGCCGTTCGGACTTCGCAGAGCTTTCTCGCATACAGGTTGTTCACCGTTCATGTTTTTAATATCCATATTTGCGGCCGTGTCCGGAATGTTTGCCACAGAACTTGCATGCGAGCAGTTGGAGCTTGAGAACACTTTTGAAGATTTGTTCATAGGAATGTCTTCCAATATCTATGGAATGCTGGCCATAGGTATAGCCGGGCCGATAGCAGAGGAGATTGTATTCCGCGGAGCAATGATGGCACCGATGCTCCGGAAAGGCATACATCCGTGGGTCGTGATAGTGACATCTGCTTTGGTGTTTGGCATTGTACATTGGAATCCGGTACAAATACCTTTCGCATTTGTTTGCGGCTTGTTGCTTGCCATCATCTATTACCGTACCGGCAGTCTTGTGGCTACATCTGTGTGCCATATCATAAACAACAGTATTTCCGTGTGCATGATGCATGAATATGGAGCCGAAATGAAGGGACTTGAATGGGCCGATGTATTAGGAAGTACGGCTGTTGTGTACATGCTGATGGCGGTGTGTGCCGTTGTATCTGTTGTTCTGCTTGTATTCTTCTACAGAAATTCGGAAAAGAATCGCAATATCTGATTTTTCATTTTTTTGAAGTGAAAAGTCTGTGAATCCACCTGCAAAAAAAATCGCTTCCAAAACACAACTATCGCCCTTTACAAGAAACTTTCCAAATATTCAATTTCTGTCATAAATCATGGGCATTTTCTGACATTCTGAAATGTTAAAATTCAAGGCTCGCAGAATCGCATAAAATCGGCCGAACCCGACCGAAGGCCGTTTGTGCGATTCTGAGGCCGTTTTCAGGCCTTGGACTTCAAATGTAAAAATAATATAATTCACATTCTGAAAAGATACATTTATTCACATTAGTGCATGAATTGCCTGAAAAAAGAGTACGCCGGAAATAAATTTTCAAGGTGAACCAAATTTGTTTAAAAGGCACTTTAAAAAATTTTTCAAGGTGAACGAAATTTATTTTCAAGGTGAACGAATTTGAAAAAGTCCGTTTTTCGGACTGAAATTGGATGTTGCACAAATTGATTTCTTAAAAAGAGTAAAATCGGATTTTTCAATACCGTGAAAAACAAAGACGGATTTTGGTGGCGGAAAACAAGTGTATTGGATAAATAATTTTATAACTTGCTGATTATCAGAATATCCTATTTTTACTCCTACTTGTACTCTTTGTACCTAAAACCGCATCGTTTTGACGAAATAGCATTTTACTGATTATCAGTCGCTTATCTATAAAACTTCAAAAATTCAACGGTTGGACAAATGTGAATGAATTTTAATTATGTTAATAAAGTTCCGTTTGCAATGGGTGGACTTGGTGTCAAAAAGAAAGAAGAAATGCCACTGAGAAAGACAGTTTTCCGCCCGATATTCTTTATGGTTGTAAGTTGATGTCTTCACAGACTCCTCCGTCGCAAGCTCCCCAATTGCTCCTATTCCGCAATTGCCTCTAAGCTATCTCATCTTTATACACATCTTTCTAAGTATTTTATTTTGCTGATTTACAGAATATTGTTTGCGTATTTCCTTAAAAAATCAGCATCTTTACATATGTGTACACAATATTTTTTCATCGCCTTGGCGACGATGTCCATATCGGCAGACGTATAGCCCTGCTCATAGATTGCATGTCCAGATGCTGCAGTGCGGTGATAAATCGCTGCTGCCGGACCCACAGTGAAAGAATCGCCTCCTACAGGCTCATAAACAATATGCGATGGAACATGAAAGATGCGACAGATGCAATACTCCTCGGCTGCCGCGCCAGCTCGTCGGGCATCCCCATGTGCTGTGCATTCAGGACACCACCGAGCTTGACTACAGCCGTATCCGCGACCGCCTGTCCCCCTTCCGGCCCCGACCTCGGCCCGGGCACCGGCAAGTCGCAGGAGCACTGCATGTTCGTCCATCCGGCTCTTGCCGTGGACGCATGGTGCATATATACAAGGGAGGACGCGGGATGCACCCCTCCCGGAGAGGACCCGGTGGAGCGGAGGATGCCCACCTCGCACGAGGTGGAAACGGCGGAGCAGGCGCTCCGCCGCCTGGAGCGGTACAGGAAGAGGGGGCATCGAGGAGCTGTTCGGCATACAGAAGACCTGGGGGATCGGGATAGGCAGCGTACAGCTGGAGTCGGGGGAGGCCATCAAGAAGATGGGGCTTCTGGCCCTCTATGCCACCCTCAGGGACATGACGCTCAAGATTGCGTACGACGAGGAGTGGCAGGAGCAGGGGGATACTATACTGTTCACCCGGGAGCAGACGGTGATTATGGGAATCATGCAGGGGATGGTGCACGCCAAAGAACTGGGGGCGAAAAGCAGGAACCCGTTCAGGAGAGGGACGATGGCATGGGAGGCATGGACAATCGCAAGGCTGGGAGGATGGAGAGGACTGGAGAAGGCGCATGGGAGGCCGGGATATTTCACCATGGGAAAGGGGATGGAGATTTTCTACAGGTATGAGGAGCCGTATGAGCACATTAAAAAGGAAAGAAAAGATGTGTATAAAGATGAGATAGCTTAGGGGCAATTGCGGAATAGGAGCAATTGGGGAGCTTGCGACGGAGGGAGTGGCGCGATAGCGACGGAGGAGTCTGTGAAGACACCGGCAAAAGCAGCCGATTTTTTTAGAGACATATCTTCTTTCTTTTTGACACTAAGCCCACCCATAGCGGACAGAACATTATTAACATAATTAAGATTCGTTCACACTTGCTCGACTGTCTATTTTGGGGATTTTTATAGATAAACTATTGATAATCAAGAAAATATTAATTCAGCAAAATTGTGCAGTTTTAGGTACAAGAAGTACAGGTAAGGACAAAAATAGGATATACTGATAATCAGTGAGTTATAAAAAATCTTGTCCAAGATACTTGTTTTTCGCTGCCAAAATCCATCTTTGTTTTTCGTGGCATTGAAAAATCCGATTTTACTCTTTTTAAGAAATCAATTTGTGCAACACCGGATTTCAGCCCTAAAAACGGACTTTTTCAAACTCGTTCACCTTGAAAATAAATTTCGTTCACCTTGAAAATGTTTTTAAAGCACCTTTTAAACAAATTTTGTTCACCTTGAAAATGGGCCTTCTGTGTACTCTTTTTTCAGACGATGCACGAAAGAGTATAAATAAATGTATATTTTTCGGAGCAAAAATTACATTATTTTTACATTCCGAATTCAAGGCCTGAAAACGGCCTTAGAATCGCACAAACGGCACTTCGGTCGGGTTTGACCGATTTTATGCGATTCTGCGAAGCCTTGATTTTAACATTTCAGATTGTCAAGAAAATGGCGAGATTACTGACTTTTCGTAGGGATTTTCTTGAAAAATTAACTCGCGCGTATTGTATATAAAAAATTATTTCTTTATGATGGCTCTTAAAACGAACCATATATGAAATAGTATTGTTGACAACCGGCCATAGTATTTTACCATAATATTGAAGCGTTCTTTGAGTGAAGCTTTGTGATTCGATGTTGTTACTCCTTCGGAAAGATAGTCTGCAAGAACGGTATGTGCATTGACAAATAACATATTGTGGTCTTCTGCTTTTTTCATGGCACGTATACACCAGTCAAAATCAGCAGAGAAACGATATTGCAGGTCATATTTTCCGGCGATACTTCTGTTGACGTAAAAGGCTTGGTGGCATACAAGCATTCCGTGACGAAAAGATTTCCATGTAAGTTTTTCCGGGGGTGACAAGCGGCGCTTTCTGAGGAAATTTCCGGCATCGTCGATAATTTCCGTATCTCCGTATATGATGCCTATGCATTTGCAGTTCATTGCACAAAGGCTGCAACATCCCATTACGTCTGAATCTGAATCCGCTCCGCATTTGCAATTTTTCATTGCTGCCGTCGCCACCTGTTCAAGAGTTTCCGGAGTATGCAGCTTGTCACCGGCGTTCAAAAAACATATGTATTTTCCTGTAGCAAACTGCAGCGCTTTGTTCATGGCATCATACAGCCCGTTATCTTTTTCGCTTACGATAACAATACTCCTGCCTTCGTTTCTGTCTTTATATGTTTGTACCATCGCAAGGGTTCCGTCTGTCGATGCACCGTCTATGATGATATGCTCTACATCGTTGAAAGTCTGTTCCTCGATGCTTCGTAATGTACGTTCAAGCACTGTCTCCGCATTGTAGGTGACAGTAACGATGGTTATAAGAGGTATGTGTTCCAAAGTATTTATGTAAATATGTAGTTAATATATAGGAAAAAGATTGTCTTGTCGATGTTGGCGGCTTTGGGTTATTTGCCGACAGCCTTGTTGTATACATCAGTATAGAGACGTGCCACATGGCTTTCCGAATAGGTACTGACAGCCTTTCTGCGTGCAATGTCGCATAAGGTATTGTAATTGTCGCTGTCAAGTGTCCAGCGTATTCCATTGGCGAAATCTGCAGAATTGCAATACTCAGCTACATATCCGTTATGAAGATGGTCTATCATTTCCGGTATTCCTCCTACATTGAATCCTACGCAAGGTACTCCGCAGGCCATTGCTTCGACTATGGTATTCGGCAGATTGTCTTGAAGCGAAGGAGTTACATAGATGTCTACAGCATTGTAGATATCTACCATATAGTTTTCGTCACTTACATAGCTTACCGGATAGACAAGGAACGGTATCTGGCTGCGTACTTTCTCAGAATCTGTGCCGACAACTACAAGGCATATACGTTCGGCAAGTTCCGGGTGATTGTTTTTTATGAGATGGCAGGCTTCAACAAGATACTTGAAGCCTTTGCGTTCGTCTGTTATGCGTTGCGAACCAAACAACATAAGTATTTTGTCTTCTGGCAGGTTGCATGCTTGGCGAGACTTCTGCTTGTCTTTTGGATGAAAGATATTGGTGTTTATGGCATTAGGAATATTCAAGACAGTTTGTTTGTCCGTCAATTTTCCTTGTTTGGCAAGTGAAGCAATCCAGCGGCTACAGCCGACAAAGGTTATTTTTGCCTCATTATATATTTTGCGTTTACGTTTGAATACGTTTGCGGCAAGATCCTTTCCGAACCCTCCTTTTGTAAGCAAAGGACAATGGTTGCATTCGTTTTCAAATTTATGACAGTTTCCGGAATAATGGCATATACCTGTGAAATACCACATGTCATGCATTGTTATGACTATCGGTTTGCCTGAAAGTATGATTTTCTCAATATCTGAAAGTGAAAGAAAACCTTGGTTTATCCAATGCAAATGGATGATATCGGCTTGTGAAAATTCCGGCATGGAAGTGATGTCCGTACCTGTATTGGCTATGTCTACCTGAAAAAGATTGTGTTTCTTGAATCGGTTGGCGATAAATATAACGATACGTTCCCATACGAATTTGACGGGAAGCATCCAGCCGGAACCTATCGATACGACAGTCATTTGTTCTGTCTGTTTGTCGCGTACCAACATTTTTGTTTTTATTCCGTTGTTCTTCAGTGCCTCCATAAGTCTGTTTGCTGCAATGGCGGCTCCACCGATTCTTTCAGAAGTATTTATTATCAAGACTCTCATTCCGATTGTAACTTTTTGCTTACCATGCCTTTCGGCACGACAAAGTTACTAACTTTCTGAAGAAGTTTTGGTATTTAAATGAAATAATGGTGTGCAATCTGTAAAATGCAATTATATGTGCGTCCACCGGATGTGTTGATGGATAAAAAACAGAATTTATAATGTACCGCCATTTCAAGAATTAACCATAATATGTAAAAAAACTTCTTATTTCTGCATTTTTTTTCTATATGTTTGGATTATTCACTTCAACTCATTACCTTTGCAGCGCGTTTGGGAAGATATGCGTATAATAATGCTTCAGTAGCTCAGTTGGTTAGAGCACATGACTGTTAATCATGGGGTCGTTGGTTCAAGCCCATCCTGAAGCGCAGAAAGACCTACAGATTTCTGTGGGTCTTTTTGTGTTTATGATTCTATGGATTCTTCGTTCACCTTCTCGACATGTCTTTTCCTGATTTCGTCGAAAAATACGTTAGAAAACACAAATACTTAAATGTCAACGGTTATAATTCTAATGTTTGCGTTTTCAGGTGACACGCGAAAATCGCTTCAAAAGTTAAATCTGTTGTTTCTTTTCCTGGTGGATTCGCAGATTTATGAGATGATTCTGTGAAAACACCAGCAAAAGCAGCTGTCTTTCTCAGTGACATTTCTTCTTTCTTTTTGACACTAAGCCCACCCATAGCAAACGGAATCTTATTAACATAATTAAGATTCGTTTGCGTTTTCTCAACTGTTGATTTTTTAAATTTTTATTGGTAAGCAATTGATAATCAGTAATATACTATTTCAGAAAAACAGTGCTGTTTTAGGTACAAGAAGTACAAGTTGTGACAAAAATAGGATGTATTGATAATCAGTGAGTTATAAAATTACTTGCCCGATATTCCTGTTTTTCGCCGCCAAAAAACATCTTTGTTTTTCGTGGCATTGAAAAATCTGATTTTGATTTTTTAAGAAATCAA
>CAZKOB010000050.1:0-22809 GCA_964554265.1 uncultured Bacteroides sp.
TGACTTTTAGTGATTTTTTGAGCTTTTCAGCCTCCCATTTGACCTATAGGTCGATTTTTATGACAATCAGATGGTGTGACGGAGGGGATAACCAAGCCTATTTATGAGGACGTCAGCCTTGTTGCAGCGTGACAGCCGGACTGGTAGACGAGGTCTGTATCTCGTGTTCGTGAGCGTGCAGACTGAATATGCGTCAGTATTCCTAAAAAAAATCCCTGAAGTAAAGGAGCGTACAAGAAAACAAAATCAGGAGGAATATATAAATCTTCAAACATCAAGATGTTTTCTAATATAAGACACAACCCCCAATTAATTTCCTTGCAGGACGGCAGCGTTGTATGTGAAGTTTTGTTTCTTCACATATGATGCTGTCAGCCGTAAAACATAAGCGTACCATCAATGATTCCTGAGCGAGAGGATGTGGGTTGTCGAATATGAAGTTCCCCAGGCTATAATAAACCGGTTTTCTGTTTATAGTGTCTGTTTTTTGCACTACGTGCGGATGATGCCCGATTATACCGTCGGCACCTGATGCAATGAGCATGCTCGCTTCATATCGCTGTCTTACAGAGGGGACGGTTTGATATTCGGCTCCCCAGTGCAGAATAACGATGCAATGGGTGTCTTGATGGGCCGCTTTGTATTTTCTTATATTTTCCGACAGTTCTTCGATGGTTGGTTGATACACTCCGGCTTTTCCTTCTGTCAGAGGCGACCAGTTTTCTATAGTCAGCATGACAGCATTGAAAAGCGCAACTTTAATGCGGCCCTTCTCTATGATGGCAGGCATGGACCTTTCCCTATATGTGTATCCATAGCCTAAAGGAACTATGCCGTTTTGCCGCAGATGTCTGTTGGTAGAAGCTAATCCGCGTCGTCCGTGGTCCATCGTATGATTGTTGGCGAGTGCGGCATGTGTAATTCCTATATTGCGCATCTTGTGTGCCATGATAGTGTCGGCACGGAATATGAATTTCTTGTTTAGTGGAGATATTGTATCTGTAACAGGGCATTCAAGATTAATTACAACGGCATCTGCTTTTAGGAAATCTTGCTTGACATCCGCAAATAAAGCCTCGCATCCATCGTGTTCTATATGACGGCGCACTCCTCTGTCGAGCAGTACATCGCCTGTAAACACGATGGATAAAGTGTCATTTTTTGAATACGAAGAAGTATGCTTTGTTATACAGTTTGGTGTTTGTGTAAATAACAAAGTTGTTGCAGCTATGACTAAAGCGGATTTCATGACGGAAAGACATGATGGTCAGCATCCTGAACTGTAGAAGACACCTTCGTTTAGTTCCGGCTTTTTGTCGATGATGAATTGGCGCATCCATTTGTGACGTTCTGGAGCTTTGTTTTCTTCCAACATCTTCTGCCATTCTTCATCTGTGAGACGTTCTCCGAGCGGACGTACAAATTCGTAGTGTGAGAAGATGGCCCCACGTGTGATATAGAATGTTCCGCCGATGTTTACAATTACATGTATGGCATCGGCATTTCCTGTCCCTTCGTGGAGAATACCGTTTTTGGAACATCCTGATACATTCCGTGTGTATACGTCTGATACGACAGCTATGGATCGGTCTGCTCCCTGTACATCATGCCAAAGATAGAATGTGTCATCAGGATCAAGAATTGATAGTGTATACCATTCAATGGAACTGCCCATGTGCTGTATTTCCTTGTATTCAGTGCTGTTAGGCTGTATTCCGGCAATCTCTTTCCTGACGATTTTGATGCAGAAGTCGATTTTTTCCTCCAGTACAGCAGTTTTGTCCTCAATGTCCGTAGTGAGCATGCCTGTTTTTTTCAGTATCTTGCGGTTAAGAGACACAAGTTCTTTTAGTTTTGTCCAAAAGATGAGGTTGGGTTCTATATAACCGACAACAACCGGTGGAGTAAGTCCGCCGTCTCCACATTCTGCAGCCATTGGTTGTTCGGAATATAGAATGGCATCATGTTTAAGCTTTGACCATGAAGCAAGGGTGGTGTTGAGGTTCTTGCATTGCCAGGCGGAAGTGTGCATGAAACGCGGATAATTCTTGTCATCTTGTTGGATGGAAAGCAAAGTTTCCATCCACTTGTTATACATAGTAGCATTCCAATTTAGTCCATTAGCAAAGCGTAATTTCATTTTTGAAGCTTCCTTTTCGTAGTCGCTCCACTGTGCTGCTTCGTCATAGCAGTTGTCGAGCAATGAATCTGCACTTGCCACTCCGAATGCGGCAAGCACGTCAAGACCTTTCGGATAGGCACGGTTGGCATCTGCCTCAACGTCTGTCATTGTTGCAAGGATTTCATTGTCTGCTACATATCGTTGTGGCATGAAATTGATTTTGTCTGCACAACTTATCTGAATCTTTGGAGCTATACGGTTGCGAGTCTTAAAAGCTTCGATAAGCATCTTGTTTATATCGTTCAGTACATCCTCATTTGTTGCAGCTGATATTTCTATATTTTCTTTTGATTTCAGATAATCGGCAATTTCAATGATGGACAAGTTGTCCGGTTCTCCCATCAAGAATGATATGGCATCATATACATTCCGACAATCTTTTTGTGCTGATTCCGGAATGTTATTGAATATTTGTGCAATGAATACAGCCTTTTGAAGTTCATTCTTGTTCTCACGGCAGAAAGAAGCTGTCTGCAACCACATCATTGCACGGAAGTATGCACTTTCGTTCTGATTGCGTGTGTAATGTCCGCGCGGTTTGAACAGACTGTATGGGAAGACAGTTGTTCTGTATCCGAGAAATTCCGAAGGGGCGTCTTCACAATTCATTATGTGGTTTATCTCATCACTGAAAGCTTTGTTGTATGTATCCGGTATCTCATGTTTTTCATCGGAAAGAAGAGTTCCGGCTATAGCAAAAAACGTGGCGGCATATTCTGCACAGTCTTTCAGATGTCTATCTTCAGTTGCTGCACCAGTCTGCATGCATGCAGAATATAAAGCACTTATCGAGCGTTGAAGTGCCGGACAGAAGGCTTTACGTTCAAGACTTTTGAGCACATAACTGAAATAAGTATGGACGGTTTGCAGGTAGAGGTCTGTCGTTATGAAGTTTGGCATTACAGCATAGTCGTTCTCCTCATAGATATTGAACAACTGCTCGCAGTTAGTCGGTGTAATTGCAAAATTGTTCTTTGCTATTAAATTGACAAACTGGCTGTCCGGCTCGTCTATCTGAAAAATATTAACACACAAAGCTGGATTTAGAAGACCGCAGGATGTAATAGAGTCGCGTTCCATCTCTCTCATACGTTTGTCTATTTTATCCACGAATTTCTGCTCTTCCTCTGTCAGCTTCACCTCACTGTATGGGATAAAGTCTTCAACCACCCCATAGTCATTGTCTGTATGATGCTTTTTGCTGTACTCCTCGCATCTTTGATATATTGTTGTTTCACACAAATCGTAATACCAGTCCGTGCGCTTGCAGAAGAAACTGTTTATATCTGCTTCTTTAAACCAAAATCCGTGAAGCGCATATGGATAACTTCTCAAAAGCCGCAGTTCTCCATATGATATATTGTCTACGTTGAGTTTCATATCCAGATGTCTGGGCAACAGACTGTCTGTCAGAAGAAATGAAGGCTTGCCTATTTCCTGCATCATTTCTGCAGCTTCATTTGATATGGAATTTGCCACATCTGCCTGTGTCTTGCCACTGTTGGCACAGCCTGACATTAGCATGACTGCCATAGTTGACACTACAATTTTTGTTCTCATTTCTTTTATTTATTAGGATTAGGGGGATGGTCAGTTCATGATGGCAAAATAGTCCACTATACCCTTCAAATGTTTCTGCTCGTCAACCACAAGCAGTGAATGAATCTTGTGTTTACGGAATATAGCCTGTATTTGTGTCAATTTTGCATCTGGATTGATAATCTTCGGATTTTTTGTCATGATGTCACAAACATGCAAGCTGAAAAAGTTTGATTGGGCACCTTCAACAGCGCGGCGGATGTCACCGTCTGTTATTATCCCAAGAATCTCATCTCCTTCCATGACAACTCCTAATCCAAGTTTGCCGTTGCTTATCAGTATGATAGCCTCGCTGAGTTTCATATCAGGCGGAAGCAGAGGGAAGTTGTCTGTGTACATGACATCTTTTACGCGTGTAAGCAACTTACGTCCAAGACTTCCTCCCGGATGGAACATGGCAAAGTCGTTGGCTCTGAATTTGCGCATCTCCATCAGTGCACAGGCTAACGCATCGCCCATGGCAAGAGCTGCTGTTGTTGAAGAGGTCGGAGCGAGATTGAGAGGACACGCTTCACGGAGCACCTGTACGGATATGTGGTAGTTTGAGTGTTGCGCTATAAGAGATTCAGGATTTCCGGTCATCGCCACTACCGGTATCTTTCGTTCTTCAAGCGAAGCGATTATACGCAACAGTTCATCTGTATTACCGGAGTTCGAAATCATCAGTACAACATCGTTCTGCATAATCATTCCCAAATCGCCGTGCATGGCATCAAGGGGATTGATAAATATGGAAGGAGTACCGGTACTTGCCAATGTGGCTGCAATTTTTGCACCTACATGTCCTGATTTTCCTACACCGGTAACTACTACATGCCCATCACATCGGAATATGAGTCCTGCAACCTTGTCGAAATTTTCGTCCAATTGTGGAATAAGGTTGAGCAAAGCTTGTGCTTCATCCCTTATACATCTTTCTGCATAACCTCTTATGTTCGATATTTCAATCATCTTTTTTCATTCCGTAATTTAAATAATAAGTGAAGCCACCACTGTATCAAGGTCGTTTAGATTCAGCATGTTAGGTCCGTCGCTAAGTGCATTGTCCGGGTCCGGATGTACCTCAAAGAAAAATCCGTTTGCTCCGAAAGCTTTGGCTGCGAGTGCCATTGCCGGTACAAATTCCCTGTTTCCTCCTGTCTTTCCTCCTGCTGCACCCGGACGTTGTACTGAATGTGTACAGTCCATTATGACGGTGTCTGCATAATGTTTCATGTCCGCAATGTTGCGGAAGTCTACTGCAAGATTGTTGTATCCGTATATATTCCCACGTTCTGTAAGCCATACGCGATCATTTCCGCTTTCACGCACTTTCTGTGCCGGATACTTCATGTCTTCTCCCGAAAGAAACTGTGCTTTCTTTATGTTGACGATGCGTCCCGTGTGTGCTGCCGCTACAAGCAAATCCGTCTGTCTGCATAAGAATGCCGGTATTTGTAGTACATCCGCCACTTCGCCGGCTGCCTGCGCCTGACAGCTTTCGTGAATGTCCGTAAGGATTCTCAGTCTGTATTTTTCTTTGATGTCAGACAGCATCTTCAACCCTTTTTCCAATCCCGGACCACGATATGAATGGATAGAAGTCCGATTGGCTTTGTCGAAAGAGGATTTGAAAATTATATCAATCCTGTACTTCTCGTTTAGTCGTACAAGTTCTTTCGCTACGGTTTCCAGTACATCCATACTTTCTATTACGCATGGACCGGCTATGAATGTCATATTATTATGCATATTTCTTTTGTTGATGTCTTTTTCTAATCGGTACAAATGAAAGTTAGTACGAAATCGTGATATATTTTGTACATTACATCCATACGGTGATTTTCTTCCGTTTTGCTTTCCGTTATGGTAAATCTACCTTCATCCGCTTCCGTAAATGGTGATATACGCAGATGTCTGATAAAGTCCACACCCTCGGCTGACAATATTTTGAAGGCGGCTTCTTTTGCAGACCATTGCAATAAAAGACTGGTCAAGGTGTCTGCTTTCTCATCGTTCCGGATGAATCTGTCCCTTACCTTTCTTACTTTTACGGATATGCGTTCAATGTCTATCCCGACTTTGTGGGTTGCGGAAAGAGCTACAGCCACATACATCACATTTCTGCCTTCTATGTTGCCGCATGTATGTGAAATGCTTATATTCAGCTTTTCCCCAGGAAGAAGTGGAGCGCCATTGTCTGTATATGCTATCCTTGTCTTTTTTTGCAGAAGAGTGTATAGCAATACCCTGACCGCAATCCATTCCCTTTTTCTTGTTTTTGAACGGAATCTTTTGTCTGCTTCCATACGTATATCGTCACTGTCCGGCAATATGGAAAGCAATGAATCAACGTCTTCCTCCACCTCCCAGACGGCATACCGGAAACTATCCGTGTTTTTGTCAAACAGAATCATCAGAAGGGATATAGGTTGTCGTTTTCTTGTGGACGCACTACTTGTGCGTTTGCCTGAGTTGCAGTAGGTTTTATTGTTTGTGGAAAGTCCGGTTGTGCGTTCTGCTGTGGTTTGGCGGAAAGCATTTCCATGTTCTCCACCATGATTTCTACAATCTGATGTCTGTTCCCTTGTTTGTCATTCCATGTCCGGCTTTGTATTTTCCCTTCCGCATAGAGCTTGTCGCCTTTACGTACATATTTTTCCACGATTTCCGCCTGCTTTCTCCAGAATACAAGGTTGTGCCATTCGGTACGATCCGGCACTTGGGTGCCGTTTTGCAACGTGTATCCTTTTTCGGTCGTTGCAAGCCGGAGGGTTGCTACGCATACCCCCTGATCCAAATATCTGACCTGAGGATCTTGCCCTACATTTCCTATAAGCATTACTCTGTTCAAAGACATATACTGTGTTCCTCCTTTATAATGTTACTGTTTTATTGAGCAGATAATAGTCGAGTATTGTCATGGCCGCCATAGCTTCAACAATAGGTACTGCACGTGGAAGTACGCAAGGGTCATGCCGCCCTTTGGCTGTCACAACGGTTTCTGTTCCTTGCTTGTCTATTGTTTGTTGTTCACGCAACAACGTGGCTACAGGTTTGAAAGCTACGCGGAAATAGATGTCCTGTCCATTGCTTATTCCACCCTGTATTCCTCCACTATGATTGGTGCGTGTTCCTGTTTTGCCGTTGTTGTTGAAGAATATGTCGTTTTGCTCTGAGCCTCGTTGTGAGACTCCGGCAAACCCTTCTCCGTATTCAAATCCTTTTACGGCATTGATGCTCAGCATCGCACTGCCGAGTGCACAATGCAGTTTCCCGAAAGCCGGTTCGCCGATGCCTGCCGGACATCCCTTGATGATGCATGTTATCACTCCTCCTATGGTGTCACCTTGCGCTTTTACGTCGAGGATGAGCTTTTCCATTTCCTTTGCCATTGCAGAATCAGGGCATCTCACGGAGTTGCTTTCTATCGTTGAAAGATCATATTTATGATAATCGCGTTCAAGTGCAAGTCCGCCTACTTGTGATGTATATGCAGTGACTGTTATTCCGAGAGTTTTCAGCGCAAGTTTGGCAAATGCACCGCCGACACATCTGGAAATAGTCTCTCTTGCTGATGAGCGTCCTCCGCCACGATGGTCTCTTATTCCGTATTTTTGCGTGTATGTATAGTCTGCATGCGACGGACGGTAAATGTTACGTAGGTTTTCATAATCATTGGAATGCTGGTTGGTGTTTCTTACAATAAACCCTATCGGGCATCCCGTGGATTTTCCTTCAAAGATTCCTGATAAGATTTCAATCTTGTCGCTTTCGCTTCTCGATGTGGTTATACGGCTCTGTCCCGGTTTTCTGCGGTCCAGTTCGTTCTGTATGAAATCCGTATCAATCTCTATTCCTGCCGGAAATCCGTCGATCACTCCACCTATTCCTGCTCCGTGGCTTTCTCCGAAAGTGGTCAGAGTAAATATGTTGCCAAATGTATTGCGCATAAATGAATTTTTATAGTATACTGTCGACAAGCAAACAAATTGTTCCTCTATCTCCGGATAGTGGAATGGGGTCTCTGATTACAGAGTTGATTTTGCTTGTCAATACCGTTTGTTTGTCAACAAAGAAAATCAATGACAATGTCCGCAACCGCATCCGTCATCGTGATGGTGCTCACCGCCGCATCCGCCGCAGTCGCCACATCCACAACTGCATCCTTCTCCGCTGAGCATATTGATCATGCCCGTCACCTCATCGTTTGTCGCCTCGCGGTTTTCTACCACCGTACCGATGAAATGCAAGTCCTGTCCCGCACGCGGATGATTGAGGTCGATGGTCACGGCATCTTCTTTGATTTCAATGACTGTACCGTTGAAGCGCTCACCGTCAGGTCCGGCGAGAGGTATCACATTCCCTTCAAAGATATGCTCTTTGTCGAAACGTCCGTTTATCTCAAACAGTTTTTTGTCGACGTCGAACATCAGCTCGTCCTGAAAATCTCCGTATGCATCGGCTGTCGGGATTACGAAATCGAAAGACTCACCCTTGGCGATAGGAACTACGATTTTTTCAAATGATTCTAATGCGACACCCAGATTACTGATGAATTGGAATGGGTGTTCTGCTGTGCATTCCTCTACGAGGGCTTCTGTTTCGTCACTTCCGCTGTCTTTTACATATAGTTTGTAAGCTACTGTAATGTAGTTGTTCTTTATTGCCATAATTCTAAAATACGTTTTGGATTTTATATAAATCAGAGTTGAATTTTGTCATTTGATTTGTGGAAATGAAAGCTTCAGATGCTTGACGATTTGCCGTTTTTTTATTCTTCCAGCAATTGGTGAAGAAAGTCATCAAGCTCTTTGTCGAGTCCTTTGAGAAGTTCTTCGCTGATGATCAAATTGTTGTCGTCTACAATCAGAAGTTCTTCAAATGTTTCGTTTTCTGTATCTTCCAATAGGAAAGAGAAGGGTTTGAAGATGTTGATTTTGTCAAACTCCTTTGCCTTGTTCATGTTGTGCAATTCATGTCGCAGCAATTTTGTTATTTGCTTTTCATCTATGCCTTCCTCTTCCGGTTGTGGCAGTACGACTGTCGTTGCAAGTACGATGTCTTCATCGTCACAGATGTCAATCCTGTTTTCGCTTTTTCTTATATGAATATGGAAGTCCGTTACAATGTTGCCGCAATCTTTTGCTGCATATTTGCGGGTTGCTTCTCTGATGGCGTCTCTGACCGTTGTTGTCATTTGCTGATTGAAATCCATTGTCTGCTTTTTTATGTTATGAACGCAAAAATACAAACTAAAATCCGAATTATGAAATTTATCGTATTTTAGTTTGTACTTTATGCGACATATTCTGTAATTTCAGGCTTTCGGCCATGAAGGTGGGATCTTCGATAGACAGCAAGGCTTTTGAGCTGCCGATGTCCTGACTTCTTATGATTTTGGATGTTTTTTTAGGCTGGTGTATCCACAGACTCCTGATTATATATAGGAGACAGTTTTGTGTTCCATAGCAGATACTTCCGTACAAAATGCTGCATTCTTGGAGTGGCTGCACCGGAAATATGGAATCGCCTTTCTGAAAAGTCTAATTCACCGCACTGTTTTTTACAATCAGCACTGCTAATTGTAAAAACTGCACTGCGGATTATACAATCTACACTGCTGATTTTATAATCAGCAGTGCTGATTTCAGAAAAAAGTGCGGTGAAAATAACTTCTCAGTGGGGCAAAATGAAATTTGTACAGGCTCTAACACAATGATTTTCAGTATTCTGCAAAAGCGGATTGGCTTGGGTGAAAATCAAAACTCTGTTCAAATCAAAAAATAATGGATTGCTGGTGCGGAATAACAACAAAAAAGCCTCGGTAGACGAGGCTTGTCATGGGATGCGAGACACTATATACATCCCCTCATTTTTCCTGTTGTTTGGCTTCGTTCCAGAGCAAATCCATTTCCCCCAGACTCATGTCTTTCAGAGAACGGCCCTGCTTTATGGTCTTTTCCTCTACGTACCCGAAGCGGCGGATGAACTTCTGGTTTGTACGTTCAAGCGCATTGTCCGGATTGATATGGTACAGACGTGCGGCATTGATAAGGCTGAACAGTACATCACCGAACTCGCCTGTGGCTTTTTCATTGTCCATTTTTTCGACTTCAGCCTGAAACTCGTTGATTTCTTCCTTGACCTTGCTCCACACTTGTGAGCGTTCCTCCCAATCGAAACCTACATTGCGTGCCTTGTCTTGGATGCGGTATGCCTTGATGAGTGAAGGAAGAGATTCAGGGACACCGCTGAGAACAGTCTTGTTTCCGTCCTTTTCCTTTAGTTTCAGTTGCTCCCATGATTGCACCACGTCTCCGGCAGTCTTTGCCACGCTGTCGCCATATACATGTGGATGACGGTATATGAGTTTGTCGCATAGCTGGTTGCAAACATCTGCCATGTCGAACTCTCCTTTTTCGCTTCCTATTTTTGCATAAAAACAAATGTGCAGAAGCACATCTCCGAGTTCCTTGCAAATATTCAGCTGATCGTCTTTGAGCAGGGCATCACATAGCTCATAGGTTTCTTCTATCGTGTTCGGTCGCAGGCTTTCGTTAGTCTGCTTCTTGTCCCAAGGGCATTTCTCCCTCAGAGTGTCGAGTACATCGAGCAGCCGCCCGAATGCCTCCATCTTTTCTTCTCTGCTGTGCATAAGTTTTTTGTTGTTTTTGTTTTGAATGTTTCGTGTAAATGAAGTCGGCAGACAAGGCCGTGGAATTCGTTTTTTGTCCGCTTATAAGGACTTTCGGTTGCATTGCTTTCAAGAAAACTATTGTCGGCGAACTGCCGGAGACTCAATGATGTCGACATGAATGCACCGCTTAATAGTCTGATAAACTGCAACTTGAATAGAACCTTATCCATCCTTTTTTCTTGTACAAAATTAGATATAAAATGTTTAACAGCCAAAGGTTCGGAGGAAACATTATTGTCATTTGTATTTTCGGGTGAAGAAGAAGGACAACGGTGCATTGGCGGAAAGCGATATCCGGTTGTACAGAAGAAATCTTCCGTATCGGTAGGTCGGCAAAATCGTATCTCATGTCATTTCATCGTGTTGATAGTGTAGCCATGACCGATGACTTAATTTGTGGTTTTCGTGTGTTTGGTAGAAAGTGGCAGCACTTCCTTTAATTTGGAATTTTTGCACTGCAAAAAGTTACATTCTGAAAGATTTGTCTGTAGGCAAATTACAAATTGTCGCACTTTTAACTTCTTTGACTTTACAAATAAAAGGAAAAATAAGTTTTTTGTGTAAAAAATGTCTTGATTTTTATTGATGATATTGCAAAATGTTATATCTTTGCATACAAAATAGAACAAAAAGCAACGAAAATTCAAAATGCAGTGGATATATGGCAAGAACAATACATTTTACGAAGATGCATGGAGCCGGCAATGACTATATCTATGTTTATACTCCGGACAATCCGATAGCGGATCCAAAGGGAGCTTCTGTTGATTGGAGCAAACCGCATTTTGGCATAGGCTCTGACGGACTTATTCTTGTCGGCTTGTCGGACAAGGCGGACTTTTCGATGAGGATATTCAACAACGATGGTTCGGAAGCGATGATGTGTGGAAATGGAATAAGATGTGTAGGAAAGTTTGTGCGCGATCATGGACTGACGGACAAGGAGGAAATCACAGTCGATACGTTGTCGGGAGTCAAGACCATACAACTTCATTCCGATGGGAATGGAGTAGTGGTCAGTGCGAGAGTTGACATGGGAAAGCCGCTGCTGGAGAACCGGACACAGCTTGCAACGGAAACCGGTGGTATGGTGGCAGGACGCATTGTAGGGCGAGGGAAGACCTTTGTCGGCACGTATGTGTGCATGGGGAATCCCCACTTCGTGATTTTTGTAGATGACATGAATTCTGTTGCGCTGGAGGAGGTGGGTCCGGAGCTTGAGATAAACGAACTGTTTCCTGAACGATGCAATATCGAGTTTGCAGAAGTAAAGCCGGATGGGTCGATAAGGATGAGAGTGTGGGAGAGAGGTTCCGGCATTACGATGGCATGTGGCACGGGGGCATGCGCGACGGCCGTTGCGGCCTTTCTCAACCAAAAAGCCGGACGGAGGAGCCGTATAGAGATGGACGGAGGCAGTCTGGACATTGAATGGTGCGACGGTGACGGACATGTATATATGACAGGTCCAGCCTCGAAAGTGTTTGAAGGCACTGTTGAGATTGAGGAATAATGAAGAGATTGTGAAGGATACGGGATACACAACACAAAATATAAACACGACATTCTGTTGTTTTGAATGCAGAATGCAGATAGACAAAAGTGATATAAATTATGGCATTAGTAAATGAGAATTTCTTGAAACTGTCGCAGAATTATCTGTTCTCGGATATCGCGAAGAAGGTTAATGCATACAAGACCGCTCATCCTAAGGCGAAGGTCATCCGGCTTGGGATTGGAGATGTCACACAGCCACTTGCACCGGCTGTCATAGAAGCCATGCACAAGGCTGTCGACGAAATGGCGTCTCGCAGCACATTCCGGGGCTACGGACCTGAGCAAGGCTATGGATTCTTGCAGGAGGCGATAATACGGCACGACCTTGCTCCGCGCGGAATACATATAGAACCTTCGGAAGTATTTATCAATGACGGTGCGAAGAGTGATACCGGAAATATTGGCGATATACTTGCGAAGGATAACACCATTTGCATGACGGACCCGATTTATCCGGTATATGTTGATTCAAATGTGATGGCAGGAAGAGCCGGAGATTTGCTTGATGGTGTATGGTCCAATATTGTGTACATGCCGTGCAACGGTGAGAATGATTTTGTGCCGGAACTTCCGAGACAGCGTGTGGATATTGTCTATCTTTGCTATCCCAACAATCCTACAGGCACGGTGATAAGCAGGGCCGAGCTGAAAAAGTGGGTTGACTATGCTTTGGCCAATGATACGATAATCATGTATGACGCCGCATACGAGGCATATATCCAGAATCCTGATATTCCTCACTCTATATATGAGATAAAGGGCGCCAAGAAGTGTGCTATAGAGTTCCATAGCTTTTCTAAGACAGCCGGATTCACAGGAGTGAGATGCGGATATACAATCGTTCCGAAGGAATTGATGGCAGCCAAAGTGGATGGAGAGAGGGTGTCGCTCAATCATTTGTGGAACAGACGTCAGTGTACTAAGTTCAATGGAACGAGCTATATCACCCAGCGTGCGGCAGAAGCGGTGTATTCCGTTGAAGGCAAGAGACAGGTACGTGAGACTATTGCTTATTACATGGAAAATGCACGCATGATGCGTGAAGCTTTTATAGATATGGGACTTAGAACGTATGGAGGAGAGAATGCGCCTTATATATGGGTGAAGACACCGGAAGGGATGACTTCATGGCAGTTTTTCGACAGTTTGCTCTACGAGGCTAATGTGGTCGGCACTCCCGGGGTGGGATTTGGACCTTCCGGTGAGGGATATTTCAGGTTTACGGCTTTCGGACAGAAAGAAGACTGCAAGGAAGCTGTCGAGAGACTGAAAAAATGGATGTAGTCTGATGACCATATATACAAACAGAAGTTGGAGTGTCGACAGATAAAGAAACAATAGGTATAATCAATAAACATTAAAAGTATTTATTATGGCTTCTAAATTGAGATTTAAGGTTGTAGATGAGGCTTTCAAGAGAAAACCGAGAGAAGTAGCTGCACCGGTAGAACGTCCTTCCGAATATTTCGGAAAGTATGTGTTCAACAAACAGAAGATGTTCAAGTATCTTCCGGCAAAGGTCTACAAGAAAATGTGTGACGTTATCGACAACGGTGCACCTTTCGACCGTATGATTGCAGATGCTGTGGCTGAAGGTATGAAGAAGTGGGCGATGGAGCTTGGTGTGACTCACTATACTCACTGGTTCCAGCCGTTGACTGACGGTACTGCTGAGAAGCACGACGGTTTTGTGGAACACGACTGGAAAGGCGGTATGGTGGAGGAGTTTGAAGGGAAGCTGCTCGTGCAGCAGGAACCTGATGCATCCTCGTTTCCTAACGGTGGCATCCGTTCCACTTTTGAGGCGCGTGGATATTCGGCGTGGGACCCTACATCTCCGGTATTTGTCATTGGCGATACATTGATGATTCCTACAATTTTTATTTCATATACAGGTGAAGCCCTTGATTATAAGGCTCCTTTGAAGAAAGCTCTTTATGCTGTGGATAAGGCTGCTACTGCTGTATGCCAGTATTTCAATCCTGAAGTGACAAAGGTGGTCAGCAATCTTGGATGGGAACAGGAATACTTCCTTGTCGATGAGTCTTTGTATGCCGCGCGCCCGGACCTCGTGATGACGGGACGCACTCTCATGGGGCATGATTCTGCCAAGAACCAGCAGATGGACGACCATTATTTCGGCTCTATCCCTCAGAGAGTGGAGAATTTCATGAAAGATCTTGAGGTGCGTGCTCTTGAACTTGGTATACCTTGCAAGACTCGCCACAACGAGGTTGCACCCAATCAGTTTGAGCTTGCTCCAATCTTTGAGGAGACCAATCTGGCCGTAGACCATAACATGCTGATGATGTCGCTTATGAAGAAAGTGGCTCGTGAGCACGGCTTCCGTTGTTTGTTGCATGAGAAGCCGTTCGCTGGAATCAATGGATCGGGAAAGCATAACAACTGGTCATTGTCTACGGATACAGGTATATTGCTTCATGCACCTGGAAAGACTCCTATGGACAACCTGCGTTTTGTGACGTTCATTGTAGAGACCTTGAAAGCAGTCTATGAACATAACGGATTGTTGAAGGCATCCATCATTTCAGCAACCAACGCTCATCGCCTTGGTGCAAACGAGGCGCCACCTGCAATCATTTCTTCATTCTTGGGCAAGACCGTGTCCGACCTTCTTGAGCATGTGGAAAATTCTGCGGATGACGATATTCTTACGATTGCAAGCAAGACTGCGATGAAGCTTGACATACCTTCTATTCCGGAACTTCTTATAGACAATACCGACCGCAACCGTACATCACCGTTTGCGTTTACCGGCAACAGGTTTGAATTCCGTGCTGTAGGTTCTGAAGCAAACTGTGCATCGGCAATGCTTACTCTTAATACGGCTGTTGCAGAAGCGCTTACGACATTCAAACAGCGTGTTGATGCTCTCATAGAGAAGGGAGAGGCAAAGGAAAGCGCTATCCTGAAGGTTGTACGTGCCGACATAAAATATATCAAGCCTGTTCATTTCGATGGCAATGGCTACAGTGAGGAATGGAAAGAGGAAGCTGCAAGGCGCGGACTTGACTGTGAAACAAGCTGCCCTGTGATTTATGACAATTATCTCAAGCCTGAAAGCGTCAAGATGTTTGAGTCGATGAAGGTCATGACGAAGTTTGAGCTTGAGGCGCGGAATGAAATCAAGTGGGAAACTTACACGAAGAAAATCCAGATAGAGGCGCGTATTTTCGGCGACCTTTGCTTGAATCATATCATTCCTGTCGTAACACGCTATCAATCCGTGCTCATTGACAACGTACACAAGGTGATGGATATCTTTGATGAAGAAAAGGCGAAGAGGGTTTCGGCAAACAATCTCTATCTGATAGAGAAGATTTCGGAGCACGAGTCTTTCATTGTAGAGAATGTGGAGAAGCTTATTGAAGCTCGCAAGGTGGCTAACAAGATTGAGAGTGAGCGTGAAAAGGCTATCGCATACCATGATACTGTAGCTCCTATGATGGAGGCAATCCGTTATCATATCGACAAGCTTGAACTTATTGTGGATGACGAGATGTGGTCTTTGCCTAAATACAGGGAACTGCTCTTTATCCGATAATTGATGGTGGGTATACTCCTCTGTCATTTCAATTTATGAGTGATAGAGTCGGTATGATCTTATTAGGGAACAAAGAAATTATCTATTTCTTTTGTTGGTTGTTTTTAATTTGCGAAGAGGACACTGTGAAGTGTCCTCTTCTCTTGGGTATGCAGTTCATCTTGTCGCATTCTCTTTTTCCTGACTTTGTTGAACTTTCCTCCGGATATTTTTATTGTTTGGAACAAGATTCTGCAACTACAGAAGGAGTGGTACGAATCAAATTTTTCAACGAAATTGTATCCGGGTTCTCCATCGGCTGTAATGATGAGATAGCGCTCATGCCCGGTATGGCATGACATTGACTTGCCAAATGTCGAAATCCTATTTTCCGACATCAGATTTTACGCGGGTTCGGTTCAAGAAAGTCCTGTAAGAATTGGTCATCTTGCAAGTTCTTGTATCTTTGCAGATGAGAATCAAACACATACATCAGAGTATGCAATGACGAAGCGAAGAGTTTTTTGAATCTTTGCGCAGGCATATCCGACAGCTTTTTTGTGTGAATATGCTTTCTCAGAGACATTTCTTCTTTCTTTTTGACACTAAGCCCACCCATAACAGATGGAATATTTTTAACACAATTAAGATTCATTTACACTTACTTGATTGTCTGTTTTTTGATATTTCAGAGATAAGCGACTGACAATCAATAGAATACCGTTTTAGTAAAACGATGTGGTTTCAGGTGCAAGAAGTACAGGTTGAAGCAAAAATAGGATGTATTGATAATCAATAAGTTATAAGATTTCTTGTCCAAGATTCCTGTTTTTCGCCACGAAAAACCATCTTTGTTTTTCGTAACATTGAAAAATTCGATTTGCATTTTTTAAGAAATCAAATTGGACAACATCAATTTTCGGTCCGAAAAACGGACCTCCTCAAACTCGTTCACCTTGAAAATAAATTTCGTTCACCTTGAAAATGTTTTTAAAGTGCCTTTTAAACAAATTTGGTTCACCTTGAAAATTTATTTCCAGCGTACTCTTTTTTCAGACAAGGCACACGCGAGTGTGAATAAATGTATCTTTTTTAGGCGAAATTTATATTATTTTTACATTTGTGCTTCAAGGTCTGAAAACAGCCTCAGAATCGCACAAATGGAACTTTGGTCGGGTTCGGCCGAATTTACGCGATTCTGAGAGGCTTTGATTTTAACATTTCAGATTGTCAGAAAAAGTCCACAATTTATGACAAACATTGAATATTTGGAAAGTCTTTCGTAACGAAGCATCGGTTGCAATCCGTGTCTTTGTCGTCCGGTACACAGCCCCGCATCTCTGTCGCTGCAATGTCTATGCCTGCTGCGTTGGGACTTGCCGCCTTCGGTTTCTTCCCTGTTGAAGTTCTCTTTGGCATAGTATGGTTGAGTAAAATGAAAAACCACAAGTTCGCGTCGCATCACGATAGGCACTCTTCCATACGGCATCAATGGGCCGATTATCATTCTACGGGCAGCGATGCCGGACTAACCAAGCCCGGAGGGGCTCTCTTGGCAATCGATAAAATCCAAGAACCTTTTTTATCGCAAAGTCGGGAAGGTTATGAATTGACGTCAACTAAAAGATGGTATATTATGTTGACAGAGTCTTTACAAAGAGGTTTTGTTTGTTGTTCTTGCCGATTGCCTCCATTGCTGATTATAGTTGACTCCTTATTTATGCATTGAATAGAAAAAATGAATAAAAAATTGCAAAATATGATTGTAATGCATATTTTTGCAAAAATATGATTATGAGTATCAAATCTCATGGAGCTTGAATAACCTTATTGACAAATGAGCTTTTTTTAATCAATCTAAATATTATTATAAACAATGAACAAATTAGTTTTATTTGCATCATGCTTGTTTGTAAACATCACTTCATTTGCTCAGTGGACAAGGCCGTCGGTTCCTGTCGGCAGGTCCCTTGTTGCAGGTGAGGAATGTTATCTTTACAACAAAGGCGCGGGTGCCTTTTTCGTAGGTGCCAATGATTACGGAACACGTGCCAGTGTCAGTGAGACTACAGGCAACAAGGTGATTCTTGTTCCATCGGAACAGGATGCAAACTCTTACAAGGTGACGAATGCGGCAGAAAGTTCGACCAATTTCCTTCCTCTTTACATTAAGTCGGACGGAATTTGGGTTGATGAGAGTGGAAACAACAGAGGAGACGATCTCTTCGTTTTTGAAGCACAAGGCGATGGAAGCTACAGATTCGGCTTCTCTTCGTTGAATACCGAGTGGACTCCTAATGCTTTTCCCGGTGCCTATTTAGGAATTATTCCTTCCAGAAATGACACCCGTATCTATATGTGTGATCCTGAAGAAAGCGATGACTATGCGATGGCAGACTGCCATATAGACTGGTGCTTTGTCACTCCTGCCGATTATACGGCGTATGTGGGCAGTATGAAAAAGTATAATGCAGCAGTGCTACTTGGTGAATATATTGCCGAGGCTGACAATCTGGAAGGAGTGGATCCGGATGTCCTTTCTGCTTCTAAGTCTGTTTATGGCAATACTTCAAGTACAATCGAGGCATTGGAGCTTCAGGCCGATGCGCTTGAAACGGCCATAAGGAATGCCAAGCTGTCTGTGGCTACCATAAGTCATCCGGTGGAAGCACTTTCGCTCTTTGGCATTGCTACGGACTTCAGCGACGGAACATGTCCGGGATGGACATCCACTACAGGTGCAAGCAACAAACAGGCTTCCAACGGCAATAACGCTGAGGACTTTGCTGTGACGGGCAATCACTATGAGAACTGGAATTGGGATGCTTTCGCTGTCGGCAAGGTTTCTGCAACGGCTACTAAGCTTCCTGCCGGTGTCTACCATCTGAATGCACTTGCCTTCACTAATGTGGCCGGAGCTACGTACCTTTATGCAGGTGAGAGCCGTAAGCTTGTGGAAGCAAACAAGATTGACATCAACAAACCGATGGATATTTATACGATAGTTGTCGATGGTAATCTGGAAATCGGACTTGATGTGCAGGAGAAGGGGCCTAACTGGATTGGTCTTGACAATGTATACCTTTATTATATAGGCAATACGGCGGAAGCTTATGAGTTGCTTGTAAAGGAGACACTCGGCATGGAGCCTGATTATGAAACACAGCTGGCCGATTGGCAGATATATTGCCAGAAGTCTGTATACGAGAACTATAAGGCAGCGAGAGAGGCACTTGTGAATGCGTCTGCTGCGACAGAGGTGGCTCAGGCTCTTTCTGCTTTCAACGCAGCTTCAAAGGCAATGGCTGAGAGTGTTGTCGCTTATGGCAGATATGCCGACAAGGTTAACGAGGCAGCCGAATGGGCCGGCAATACAGAAAGCGTCAGCGACGAAGTGTTCTTGTTGAGTGATTATCTCATGTTGGAAGAAGCTGAAGAAAATGATTTTAACGGCAACGGTAGTTCGGTGTACATTCTCAAGAACGGTCTTCTTGACAATACGCAGATTGCAGCCGAGCTTGCTTATCTTGAAAAACTCTTTGCCGATGCAAAAGCCAATTCTAAGGTTGATGGGGATGACTGCACTGATTTGCTCAAGAATCCGAACTTCTCAGAAGCCGGCGGATGGTCGGGAGTGACGAATTCCAACATCACATGGCCGGTGGGAGATACAGAGGTTTATCCTGTAATGCAGGCGCATAATGTGGCTTGTGATGTATATCAGGAACTTTCCGGATTGCAGAATGGTTTGTATGAACTCAACCTTCAGGCTGCATTCCGTCCGGGTGATATATATGCAGAGGATTATGAGGCCATAGCTACTGCGTATGCTTATATCAACTCTTTTGAAGTGAAGATTCCTTCGGGCAATCTTGACGGAACTGTGATGATTAACGAACCGGAAGAGGCTTCAAAGGCATTCAACGAAGGTCAGTTCCCTGTTGTTGTGTATGGACTTGTGACAGATGGAACCATGAAGGTGGGTGTGACAAACAAGGTACGTACCATAGAGAACTGCCGTCTTTGGGCTGGTGGCGCAACTCTCACTTTCCGTGGAAAGAATGCTGAGGTTCTTGCTCAGGTCATCTCCAAGACAGTTCCGGAAGCAGAGGCTTTGAGCGGTAATTTTGCAGGCAAGCCGGAGCTTGATGCACTTTCTAAGGCTATATCTGATTCGCAGGACGGAGAGGATGCATACCACGCTCTTATCAATCTGAAGGGTGCTATGGAGAATGTAGAGGAAGGTACTGCTCTGTATGCCAACCTTGCTGTGGCACTGAAGACACTTTCTGATGCTATCGAGAATAATACGACAGCTAATCAGGTGACAATCAATAATGCCAAGTCTGTACTTGCAGAGGCGCAGGCTGCTTATGACAGTCAGGCATATTCGAACGAGGAGGCTGCACAGGCTATCTCCGACCTTAATGCTGCGTCTGTGTCTGTGAAGATGGGTGGTGACAAGGCTACGGAAGACAATCCGATAGATTACTCTTCGATGATTGTCAATAACAACTTTGACCCTGCTCGTGGCGACAAGAATACTTCTACCATTGAAGGATGGACTACTACTACTTTGAACGGTTATAAGGAAAATACGGCATCTTACAACAAGAATACTTTTGCACTCAGCCAGACACTTTCGGGTCTGCCAAAAGGAAAGTATAAGGTGACTGTACATGCCTTCTACCGCGCCGGAAGCTATGAAGAGGAGGCTGCCAACATCAACAACGGTGTGGACACTCACCTTGCCATCCTTTATGCTGAGACATCGGTTGACAAGTTCAATAAACCGGTGATGAACCTTTCAGAGGGTGGTGTTACATCTGCTGATGAAATCCCTGGCGGTGTCAAGACTCAAACCATCAATGGGGTATATGTTCCGGATGGTACATCTCCATCTGTTGCGTTCTATAATGCAGGCTACTATCTCAACGAACTTGAGTTTACTGTAGGTGAGGATGGTGTTTCGACTATAGGTATGCGCCTTGACAAGACTATCGGTTCAAATGATTATGTTGTAGTCGGCGAATGGAAGCTTTGGTATATGGGCGATCCTGAAGAGGGCAGCGTAGAACAGAATGTGAGCGAGCTGATTGTTAATAACAATTTCGATCCGGCTCGTGGCGACAAGAGCACTACGACCATTGAGGGATGGACAACAACTACAATGAACGGTTATAAGGAGAATACGGCATCTTACAACAAGAATTCCTTTGCGCTTAGTCAGAAGCTTTCCGGTCTGCCGGAAGGTACTTACAAGGTGACGGTTCATGCTTACTATCGTGCCGGAAGCTATGAAGAAGAAGCTGCCAACATCAACAATGGTGTGGACACTCACCTTACAATCCTATATTCGCAGACCGCTGATGAAAAGTATTCTAAGCCGGTCATGAACCTCTCTGAAGGCGGTGTGAAGTCTGCAGATGAAGTTCCGGATGGTGCTAAGACACAAACAATCAATGGCATTCTGGTTCCTGACGGCACGTCTGCATCTGTGACATTCTACAAGGCCGGATATTATCTCAACGAACTTCCGTTCTATGTAGGTGCAGACGGTACGGCAACTATCGGTATGTATCTTGACAAGACTATCGGTTCAAACGACTATGTTGTAGTTGGTGAATGGAACTTGTACTACTATGGTCCGGGCAAGAATACGGATATACTTGGAGGAGAGACGGATGCAATAGACGTTCCGGTTTCAGAATCAGGAATGGCTGTTCCTGTTGCATACTATTCCGTTTCAGGAGCCAGATTGGCTGCTCCGCAGAAGGGTGTTAACATCGTAAGGATGAGCAACGGACAAGTGAGAAAGATTTTGATTAAGTAATCATCTTTTCTGAAATATAAGAATTTAGGGGTGTATGGTCTGCTCCGTATATTCCTAAATTTTTTGTTCTGTCTCTGACGGACTTGTTTTTTGTTTGAGAAGGTTGGTTGGGGCAGGGCAGGTTGTTCCGACCTTTGAATACGGCTAAGGGAAAAGGTAGGCCGAAAGTTCGGAAGGACAACAGGGAATATTTCGAAATGAAAATAAGAAGAAAAAGAATGGATATACAAAAAATAATGCAAACCCAAATACCGGATATTGCGCCTGTTTATAAGGGCGTACGTGGCCGGACGATGTCGTCACGGCATCAGAATTATGCATGGAGTGCTGTAAGAGAAGCAGGAATAAAGGTTATCATAGACCTTCGCGACTGCGATAGCTCGGACAGACTTCCTCGTCTTTGCGAAGCTAATGGAATCGACTATTTCCATTACCCGGTGGACAATGCGGCAAGATGTGTCGAGAGTATGGTCAAACTTATGCCCCGTTTTTGCGAACTTATAGACAATGGTGATTTCTATATAGCCTGTGCTATGGGATTGCATAGGACAGATGTTGCACTTTGTACTTATTGGGTATTTCATGCTGCGGACAAGGGGATAGAGCCACCTTCTATCCGAGGCTATCTTCTGAAGCAGGGACATAACACCAACAAGATTATGCGGGTACTTAATGCAATTTATGTGTATATGAAAGAACGTGATGGAGTGGAACCGATACCGCAAGATGTATTCAAGGCAAGGAAAAAGACTATAGAGGAACTCAGTCGGGCATAATAGAAGAATACGCGAGTTCGGTTTAAGAAAATCCTGTAAAACTTTGCAAGATTACCCACCTTTATACAGCTTTCTTAAACCTAACTCGCGTCGAAGGTGCTCTTATGTTCTTGTGTCCCATGCTTCCGGAGAGGAAGAGTAGCTTTCTGCCGGACTCGGAGCCATGTTTTTCCCACTGTGAGATATTTGTGTGTGTTGTGAACGCAACTTCAACATGCTTTCGTGCAAAACCACACGGTGCTTGTCTGTACCCTTGAATTTCTCGATGTTTACCACTCCGGTTCGGAAGTCGACGTCAGCTCTCTTGAGTTCGCGAGCCTCACAAGTTCTTGAAAAGTTCATTACCGATGCGGACATTCATCGGAAGGGACAAAGGTTATCCGGTCTTTGATTGAATCAGGCTTACAGTCTCATTTCTCCAGTTGACATTTCCTGCAGTCAACGATATGGTAAATTCAAAAGCACGTTTCAAAAGGAAACAGAAATCTCTTCCGCGCTTCTGCTTTTCTCCATCATTGAAGAACGCCGACACACTTGATTCAGAAAAAAAATAGCGCAAACTTCCAAATTTATAGGTAGCATCGTTTTTCCTGTTTTCGTCACTTTTTCTGTCCGTGAAATTTATTTGCTTATAATCAG
>CAZKOB010000051.1:0-22601 GCA_964554265.1 uncultured Bacteroides sp.
CGCTGCCGCAAAGCTACAATCAAACCTCAAGGTGTAAAAGGTGTATTTGTCCGAATGCTTACTACGATAGCATTCTACAATGAATCAAGCTCAATACTATAGTGTATAACTTATAGAAAAAAGAAGTGAGCCCCAAAGTCGATAAAACTTTCAAGGTTCACTTCTTTATATGATATAGTGTTTTCATCTTTATTGGCAATATTCAACAAAACTGCCATTTAGGAATACCATTTCCCTGCTAATCCTACATTGCAATAAAATTTATTGTTACACTCTTGCAACAGCCTTGATGTTTGGAATCTTCTTAAGATTATCCATTACATTCTGAATATCGTTTGTATCATAAACAAAAATCTGTATTTTTCCTTCAAACAGTCCTTCATTAGATTCAATCTCAAGCCTACGTATATTTACATTCAACAACTGAGATATAACTTGAGTTATCTGAGCCAACAATCCCATTTTGTCAAGTCCTTTCAAATAAATATTAGCGGGAAATAAAAGCAAACGGTTCATTTCCCATTTTGCTCCGAGTACACGATTACCGTGATTAGCCTTCAACCTTTCAGCGTTAGGACATTGCAATTTGTGAATAGCAATACGGTTGTTATCGTCTATAAAACCCATTACAGCATCACCCGGTATGGGTTTACAACACTCAGCCATAACGTATTTATTCTGAATAGTATCTTCTGTCAACGAGAGCACTTTTTTCCTATCAATAGCATCTGCCGACTGAAACGTATTTCGTTTCTTGTTCTCATCATCCTTCTGTTTCTTCCCAAAAGCAAACAACTTCTTCCATATTACAGAAGACTCTTTGCCTTTTAAGCAGTTGACATCTTCATCCCCAAGCTTTATCTTTCCTTCACCTATTGCCATAAAAAGAGCTTCAGGCTTTGAGAAGTCGTGCAATTTTGCTATACTCTCGATATTAATCGTATTTTTAACAATATCCATCTTCTCAAAAAACTGATCTAAAATCTCTTCTCCCCGTTTACGCGCTTCACGTTCTTCACGGCGTAAAACAGCAAGAATTTTTGTTGTGGCTTTTGCCGTTGTTGCAATATTAAGCCATGACTTTTGTACATGTTGTGACTTAGATGTAAGAATCTCGACTTGATCGCCACTGTTGAGTTTGTGACTCATAGGAACAAGCTTATGATTTACCTTTGCCCCTATACAATGGCTTCCTACAAAAGTATGAATAGAAAAGGCAAAATCAAGAGCTGTAGAACCGGCGGGCATGGTACGCAATTCGCCTTTAGGAGTGAATACAAATATCTCAGAAGCAAAAAGATTAAGCTTGATTGTATCAAGGAAGTCCATCGCATCAGGCTGAGGATCATCAAGAATCTCTTTAATAGTCGTGAGCCATTTGTCAAGTTCATTTTCACTTGCTAATTCAGTTTTATCACCTTCCTTATATTTCCAATGAGCGGCAAAACCTTTTTCTGCAATTTCATTCATTCTCTGACTACGAATTTGCACCTCAATCCACTCTCCTTTATTACTCATCAAAGTAACATGCAAAGCCTGATAACCATTAGATTTAGGATGGCTTACCCAGTCACGCAGTCTGTCCGGATGCGATGTATAAATTTTACATATAGAAACATAGATATTAAAACATTCATTGAGTTCAGACTCCTGCATTCTTGGTTCAAATATAATCCTTACAGCAAGTATATCATATATTTCTTCAAAAGGAATATGCTTATTCTGCATCTTACACCATATGGAATACGGAGATTTTATTCGAGCTTTTATCTCATAATTTATTCCCATAAGATCCAACTGTTTTCTTATAGGAGCTGTAAACTCATCAAAGACAGTATTGCGTTCCTTTTCCGTTGCCTCAAGCTTCTTCTGTATTACAGCATATTCTTCAGGATGTTCATACTTAAAACTAAGTTCTTCCAGTTCTGTCTTTATTGTATTTAACCCCAATCGGTTAGCTAATGGTGCATAAATATAAAGAGTCTCACCGGCAATCTTATATCTTTTATTTACGGCCTGTGAACCGAGGGTACGCATATTATGCAATCTATCTGCTATCTTTATGAGAATTACTCTGATATCCTCACTCATCGTCAGCAACAGCTTCTTGAAATTCTCAGCTTGTGCAGAAGCATGATCACCAAAAATTCCTCCAGAAATTTTTGTAAGACCGTCTACAATCTGAGCGACTTTCGGCCCGAACATATTCTCTATATCTTCAACCGTATAGTCTGTGTCCTCAACTACATCATGAAGAAGAGCCGCACATATAGACGTAGATCCCAAACCAATTTCCACACAGGTAATTTGTGCTACTGCTATCGGATGCATTATATAAGGTTCTCCAGAAAGACGACGCACACCTTTATGGGCATGTCGTGCAAAATTAAATGCCTTTGTAATTACATCTACTTTTTTACGATGCTTGCTTGCAAGATACGAACAGACCAAATACTGAAATGCATCATCAACCATTTTTTCTTCCATTTCTTCTTTTGTGAGAACGTCTTCCATAACTCTTATATATTTTTAATAGATACATTATCATTTCACACGTATTTTCTGTCCTGGATGAATCATATTGCCCTTCAAACCATTAAGCCTGCGTAACTTTGCAACAGTCGTACCATTACGCTTTGCTATAGTAGACAACGAATCACCACTACGTACAGAAACTGTTTTTCCACTGCCATTACGAGATTTACTTGTCTTACGTTTTGCAACAGAAGCACTACTTTCTATGTCTTCCGTTACAGTACGGCGGATGGCCCTATTTCCGACTTTCAAACCATAAATGCTATCTTCATTCAAGATAAAAGCTTCAACAGACTGCGACGGTAATCTCAATGCATAATTCATAGGCACAATATCCTTTCTATATTGCGGATTCAAAGCACGGAGCTCGTCTACTGTAATATTACATACAGCTGCAATCTGATCAAACAACACATCATTAGTAACTACTATCGTATCAGATTGTGTAGGCAAATGTGCCTCCATTGGCACAATTCCATGTTCACAATAATATGTCATTATATAATTAGCCGCAATAAAGGCTGGGACATACCCCCGAGTTTCATGGGGAAGATAATGATAGACTGTCCAATAATCTTTCACATCACCAGAATCGCCGGAACGAAGTAAAGCTTTCTGTACATTACCTTCACCACAATTATATGCAGCTATAGCAAGCCCCCAATCTCCAAACATATCATACAAGTCCTTAAGATAGCGGGCTGCGGCATCACTTGACTTTATAGGATCACGTCGTTCATCTACCAACGTATTGACTTCAAGTCCATAGCGCTTTCCTGTAACAATCATAAACTGCCACAATCCCGCAGCACCAACACGAGACGTTGCAGAAGGACGAAGAGCTGATTCTATCACCGGCAGATACCTAAGTTCCAAAGGCAAACCATATTTTTCAAGAGCTTCCTCAAATATAGGCATATAAAAATTAGAACTACCAAGCA
Source organism: uncultured Bacteroides sp. (assembly GCA_964554265.1). Classification (GTDB taxonomy): domain Bacteria; phylum Bacteroidota; class Bacteroidia; order Bacteroidales; family Bacteroidaceae; genus RGIG8745. The sequence goes on from CAZKOB010000051.1 coordinate 3,477, forward strand.
TTACAGCAACAGAACCACGCATTCTGTTACTATAAGTCTCAATAAACTTACGTGTGACATCATTCAAAGGCATCTCTATTGTGGTTGGTATCCTTGACAAACGACTTACAATAAGAGAATCATCATAAGAGAGCACACGTGACTCACCATTACCATGAGTAAGATTATTCTTGTTTACATAATCATTCAACAAATCTTCCTCACTGATAATCATACCTTCCGGCATATCTATAACTTCAGTCTTTCCACTATCTTCAACAACCGTTACCACATCCTGAGCTATAGTTCTATATGAAAACAGTAAAGACAAGCATACTATTACAAGCTTTTTATTCATTATACACCTATTTATCTATATCAAAACCAAAATCATTCTCATACAAATCCTAACTCTTTGAAATATAGGATTCGCAGAATCAAAAGTGTAAGCTACATTGCAAACCATAGGAATTAGACATCAAGTTATTATGCTGCGCTCCCTCGTGTCTATTGATTACAGCAGGCTTCACCTTCAAACTCAAATCACGGCTGATATCAAAACTCGAAAGTTCCGCATCGACATAAGCATCAATTATAGACAAAGCATAAACACCTATCATACAAAAAATACTCAAATCACGATACCGCCTATAATAATTCTTTTTTCTTCTGAACAAATCCTGAATACGAGTTAGATTCTGATTTATGTCGTATGAAGGAGGAATAAAGTTTTCATAACTTTTCGTATTAGGATCATCATCCATAATATCAATATATGCTTGAGAATAATCACGATACATTGTATTATTCCAATTCAAAGCATACATACATCCTATGAAACCGCCATATATAATAGGCAGTTTCCAGTATTTCCGATTATATATCTGCCCCCCTCCCGGAAAAACAATTGCGAGCCACATCGCCTTTTTAGGATTTGGCAACCATTTCTTCTCTTTAAGAGGATATTCTGTAATAGAATCCAAAGACAAGAGCAGAGCCTGATGTATGGAATCAACAACAAGAGCCGAATCCGCATTTAAAATACCCATAAGAGAATCCTCACAAACAAAATTATCCCTTGCTGCTCCATCAACACTATCTGCAGCAATTATCTTCGGATAATCTTCACGCATGCTTTCTCTATGAAGTCTTGCTTTGGGAACAGGCAAGGCCAATGTATCTTGTGCATCAATCTCTGCTACAAGACACATCCAAAAAGCCAATATCATCAACCCTCTATATGTAAATATTTTTTTTGTCACAAAAAACAGTTTATTTGTTTTGTATAAGGGATACTATACGACGCAGTTCTTCGATATCATCAAAAGAGAAAGTAACCTTACCTCCTCCCTTAGCAGTGCATGTCATTTTCACTTTTGTTCCAAGATTCTGTGACATCTGCCTCCGAAGCCCGTCATATTCCTCATCAAGTTCTTTTGTCGTATTTGCAATTTTTTGTTGTTCTGTTACATCTTCTCTTTCATTAATACTCTTTATAATCTCCTCAACTTTTCTGACAGAATAGCCTTTCTGCTGTATTTCCTTAAACAGTTTCACTTGAGCTTTAGGATCATCCAAAGCAAGCAGTGCACGGGCATGCCCATTATCTATCTCATGATTCTGCAAAGCCACTTGCACAGGTGCAGGCAATTTCAACAATCTCAGATAATTGGCTACAGTAGCCCTCTTTTTACCCACTCTTTCACTAAGTTTCTCTTGAGTAAGTCCATACTGTTCCATAAGATGTTGGTATGCCAATGCTATCTCCACAGAATTAAGATCCTGACGCTGTATATTTTCAATCAATGCCATTTCCATGACATTCTCATCATCCGCTGTACGAATATATGCGGGAATGCTCGTCAGTCCTGCCAGTTGTGAGGCTCTCCATCTGCGCTCACCCGCAATAATCTGATAATGCCCATTCTCCAGTTCGCGCAAAGTCACAGGCTGAATGATACCTATTTCCGATATAGAATCTGCCAGTTCCTGCAACGAATCTTCATCAAACTCCCGCCGGGGCTGATTGGGATTAGCTTCTATAAGACTTACATCTATCTCATTTATAGTTGAAGAGCCTTCTGTATGTACTTCTTCTGTAGAAATCAAGGCATCAAGCCCTCTTCCAAGTGCACTATATTTTTTTCTTACAGCCATCGTTTATCTACTTATTCATTTACTTTCCACTTCATCATGCCCTACAACTTCCTTTGCAAGAGCTATATAGTTCTTGGCTCCTGTTGATGTGGCATCATATAAGATACAAGGCACACCATGACTCGGCGCTTCACTCAACTTAACATTACGCTGTATGACTGTTTTGAATACAAGCTCCTGAAAATGCCGCTTCACCTCATCATATATCTGATTCGCAAGGCGCAAACGAGAATCAAACATTGTAAGCAGGAAGCCTTCTATTTCAAGACGAGTATTAAGCTTCGATTTTATTATCTTTATGGTATTAAGCAACTTGCTTATTCCTTCAAGGGCAAAATACTCACATTGTACAGGTATTATCACAGAGTCCGCCGCTGTAAGAGAATTTACGGTTATAAGTCCTAACGAAGGTGAACAATCTATGAATATATAGTCATATTCCCTACGCAAAGGATCGAGAACACGCTTCAGCACCTTCTCACGTCCATCTATATTAAGCATTTCTATCTCTGCACCAACAAGATCTATGTGGCTTGGAATAATGTCAAGTCCATCTATATCTGATGTATAAATCGACTCATGAGGATCCACATTGCTTATAATACAATCATAGATGGAAGTGTCAACTTGCTGTATGTCAACTCCAAGTCCGGATGATGCATTTGCCTGCGGATCCGCATCTACGACAAGCACTTTTTTCTCAAGCGTCGCAACAGAAGCGGCCAGATTTATAGCTGTCGTTGTCTTTCCGACACCACCTTTCTGATTAGCCAAAGCTATGATTTTACCCATAAACGTCCTATTTTTCCATTCAATTTCACAATATCATGCCCTGCCTGTATATTCATGAAACAAAATATACACAAACACAACCACACATTTTCACAATGGCAAAGATACTGTTTTTCTATGGGACTATTATCGTTTTAGTGTTTTTTTTATCCACAAGTTATTGACAGTGGTATCGGCAGACTGTTAGCTATTTAGCATCGGAATACCCGTCTGCACGAAGCAAATCTATCACCTTTGTCTTAAAATCGCCTTGTATGATAATCGCACCTTCTTTCACAGAACCTCCAACACCGCACTTCACCTTCAGCATCTTGGACAATTCTTTCAAATCTTCATCTTTGCCGACAAATCCCTTGACCAAGGTGACAGTCTTTCCTCCTCTTCCGTTTTTCTCAATATTGACTCGTAAACGCTGCTGTTTCTTCGGCAAAGTCTCCGCATCATTGGAATCTTCATATTCAAAACAAAAGTCTTTATTTGTAGAATATACCATTCCAAGACGTTCTTTCCAATCGTTTTTCTTCATAAAAGTCCACTTATATTATACTGCAAAAATAACATTTTATTGTCTCTTACGGAAATATCCGCACTAATAAAAGCCCGATTTCCTACAGACCGAAAAAGGAGGGGTATGCTTTTATCTCGCATACTCCTCCTTGTCTATAATGCAGTGACTGTTTCAGTTCCTAAATCGTGCCATAATTATTTACCGCCACCACCGGAGTGACCTGATGTATCAGATGTTGTGCGGTCAATTGTTACTGTTACAGCACCGTAAACCGTTGCAGTAAATCTTCTGTTTCCTGACTCAAAAGTATATGTCTTCGTAGCCTGCTTTACTGTATATTCAGCAGAACCAACCTTGTCAGATGTAATATTAACAGACTTGCTGATACTACCAGCCTTACCAAACTGGTTTACAAGGAAGTTTGCAATCAAACCGCCATTCTGAACCTTTGATTCAAAACCATACTTCTGAGTATAAGAAATCGTATTATTACCCTTAGCCAAAAGCATAGAACCGCTCTTAATTACCTCTTCTTTTGTCGTAACATCCCGAAGCGTTGCCTTCAATACGAATCTCCATACGGAGAAGTGACCAACCTTAGCAGACACAGAAGTACCATTTGGATCAACTGTTGCAATAATAGGTGCTTCACCTTCTTTATCACTTACACAAAGAACTTCACAGCCCTTCGCGTCGTCTGTTGTTGCTGTAAGGGTAACAGACTGTGAGAAATCTGCACCATCTGGTGTACAGTTAAGCGCCAAAACCGGAAGTTCTACATTATCATTCTTTTTCAGATCCGACCTATCTGCTTCAGCCGGAACATAAGCAACTATAGAGAAATCACCTGTACTCCCACTAATCTCAACATTTTGAGGTACTCCAATAGAAGCATTTACACCTGATGCCTGCACATTTTCAAAGTCATTCGAAACAGATGAACCTTTAGCCTCTTCCTGAGTTTTTGTGATAGAAGAAGCCTTAACCAAATTAACATCAACAGACAACACGCTGTTTTCACCAAAAGTAACCTCCACAGTTTGAGTCAAATAGCCGGCAGCAGAAACTGTAACCGTCGCTGTCGCTGTATTACCAGAAACATCAAATTTAGCACTCTTTGTTCCACTTTGAGAGCTACCATCTTGTAGCTTAATAGTAGCCTTCTCATTAGTATTCACAATCAATGTTTTTCCATCCAAAGACGGTACAGTGACATTAGGTGCCAAATCCTTGTCATCATCGTCACTCCAGTCACAAGACGTCATGAGTCCCGCTGATGCAACAGCAAGAACACCGAAAATAAAATTAAACTTTCTCATTTTTAAAACTGTTAAAATATAAATAAAAAAATTAGTTAATATATAATTCATTCCCCTTCACATACCATCACTCTATCAGTCCGTCCAAATATTTCTGCAAATATTGCTCAACATATCCGACCTGCCAATAGTGCGCCGAACGGTTCTTGTCAGGGCGTTCCTCGTATTCCTGCCCCATCCTTTCCGAAGTATATTTGAAATAGGAAACCATACTATATTCCCAGTCAAAATACTCAGGCAACCGTAAACGGACAGCACCCTTCCGCTTCTGCCTCCGTCCACCAAAAGGAATCGCAAAATGAAAACCGGCATTATGCTCTCCACCTGTCAGAATACCATAAAGCCCTATTGCATATTCTCCCAAATGGCGCGTACAATCGACTCGTACCCCATAATCGCCGTATACGAACCTCCCTGCAGACAAACTACACTGCAGCTTCGTAAACCGTTCATAATAATCCGCCTTGAACATAAAATCAAATCTGTCAGGCCTCTCTATGTTGTAGCCGTCATCATCCACAAGAGCATCTCCCATAAGCCCGAGCCGCAAAGACACATCAAGACTTTTTGTTACATGACATCCCACACTTGCATGCAAACCGACTTTATCGTACAAGAAGAAACCTCCCGCCACATCACCATACCATCTGCCCTTCCTGTCTCTGAATTCCTGCCGCAAACTTGCAACACCAAGATGTATATACGTATCCGAACTTCCACCGGCCACATTCCATGCCACAGGGAATATCGGCTGGACCGTTATCCTATTGCCCTTCCATAATGTAGTCTCAAACGAAGGCGCAAGACTGACGACAAACTCACACAACTTGTCAAAGCGATGATTGTCCACAGACACCATCGGATAAAACGTGACATCGACCTTTCCTGCCGTATTACAGTTCTGCTCCGTATCGCTCAATTTTGACATCACCTCCTCCACCCTATAGTCTACACCAACCTTCCAGTCGCCATTTTCACAACAAGCATGCACATGGATTTCCGGTATTTTATATTCAAGCACCACAAGCTCAAAGTTCTTCATGTCCGGATAATCTGCCGCCAATTTCTTCAAAGCCACTCCAGCCCCCCTGAAAGTGCCACGGTATGCAGCCGCCTCCACAGCGGCATATACCATCCCGTCAACGACTTTCACCCTGACATTCTCAAATCCCATTTCCTTCAAAGAAATTGCAGAATCGGATATAGTGCCATTGACCGCATGTGCCACCACAATATTCAGAATAAATGCAAATATAACTATCAACCTGTATACCATATTGCTAATATCTTATTGTATATTGGTAGCTGACTCCGGCACAAATGCCTGTAAACTCACGCGTAAAGCACATCAGATTAAGATGCTTAAACAACAGCACAGAAGCTCCTATATTAAAACCGCGCGTATCATATTCCGCTATGACACTTGCATCCCTTATCGCCTCCGGACTAAAGCGTATTCCGCCAAGCACTCCGTCATACGCATCACCTTTGTCGAAGGCCTTCGCATATCCCAGAGTCACCCCCAAGCATCCGAAGCCGCCAAGTGGAACATTCTTGGTCACCACACCATAGACTGCCGCATAGTTACTACTGCCATGGTCCGAATAAATATCATTGACACCTACAACCACAGAAGGCCTCCAGCATCCCTCTCTCTCTTTAAGGGGGCGCAAGCGCAAGGTCGTGGATCTGTCTTGCTGATAAAATCCCGTCTTGCCGCCTTTACGCGTCTTCAAGAGTGTCTCCCTGAAAGTTATCTCCATAAACGAGAAGGGCGTAAAATCGATATAATATATACCCGTATTGTAATTGAAACGATCAGAAAGCAAATTCTTCTGCACAAGACTCGCACCGCCCTTAAATGTTCCGGCCGCATACATATCTGCAGACGGCACATTCATCAGCCCGGAAGTTCCTAACAGCTGCTGTGCTCTACACACCACACATCCCGACGAAAAAGCGACAGCAACCATTATAGCTCTGATATTCAACATTATACTATGGAATATATCACCCTTCACTATTATTTTTCGTATATCAACAAGGGATTTATACAAGTATTTACAACCGATGTGGAAGCAATCCCCTTTTTAATCCTCCACTTATACATCTCTGAATTTTTGGCAAATTTAAGTATTTTATTCCAATATGATTTGCTATTTTATATTTTTAACATCAATTCTATATATTCTTATTCCATCGTAACTACATGGTAGCGCAAGGCTTTGAACGTGACATGTCCTTGACATCCCGGTTCGCGTGTCAAAGATACTATATTATATTGGTGCCTACACAAGAAATGCCACAGAATTTTACACAGAATTTTACACAGAATTTTACGCGAGTCCGGTTTTTAAGAAAGTCCTGTAAAAAGTTAAGTAATCTTGCAAGTGTTTTTTCAGGTGTTTTCACAGAATCGTCTTATAATAATAATGTAAACGGTGTATTCACAAAATCACAAATAATAAGAGTCTGTGAATACACAAGCAAAATCAGCAGAGTTTTTAAAGGCATTTCTTCCTTTTTTTGATGATAAGTCCACCCATAGCGGACGGAATCTTATTAACATAATTAAGATTCATTTACATTTGACTGTTTGTTGAATTTGGAGTCTTTTGTTGATAAATGGTTGATAATCAAGAGAATGCTATTTTGATAAAACGGTGCGGTTTCAGATGCAAAAGGTACAGGTTGTGACAAAATAGGATGTACTGATAATCAGTAAGTTATAAAATTAATTGTCCAAGATTCCTGTTTTTCGCTGCCGGAATCCGTCTTTGTTTTTCGTGGCACTGAAAATCCGATTAACGTTTTTTAAGGAATAAATTTGGACAACACCGGATTTCAGCCCGAAAAACGGACTTTTTCAAACCCGTTCACCTTGAAAATAAATTTCGTTCACCTTGAAAGTTTTTTTACAAGGCACTTTAAAACCATTTTCAAGGTGAACGAATTTTATTTCCAGCGTACTCTTTTTTCAGACGATACACGCGCGAATGTGAATAAATGTATCTTTTAAGCACACAATTTGTATTATTTTTACATTTGGAGTTCAAAGCCTGAAAACAGCCTTAGAATCGCACAAACGGAACTTCGGTGAGGTTCGGACGATTTTATGCGATTCTGCGAGGCCTTGGATTTTAACATTTCAGATGCTCAAAAAAAGGCTTGATTTTTATGATAAGCAGACGGTGTGACGGTGGGGATGACCGGACCGGTTTATGAGGATGCCGGCCTTGTTGCCACATGGCAGTCGGACAGATAAAAAAGGTATATATATACGAGAGTTTTGAGAGGTTTTATATCAAAAACATCATGACTGATCGACCGGTCGACATTTCATCTGAAAAAGAAATATTTATAAAATTTATTGAATACGGATCAAGACAGAACATACCCAAATACGGGTATCAAAGCCGACAAATTGAGTATCGGAATCTCAAAAATAAGTAATATATTAACATCCTTTTCACAGAACAGAGGTATAGTTTCATAAAAAAAGAGTATTGTCACCATCACTAATAAGCCCTAAATTTGCAAAAAATTAAAAAGGCAAAAAGATGAAAACAGGCAGACTCCTTAATGGTGCAACATTTGCAGCCGCATTGATTGCAACAAGCATGGTCAATGCACAGGAAACAAAAGATTCCATTGAATACGGAGGATGGAACCGGTTCCGTGTAGGCGGATACGGAGAAATGGTGGCAAATTTCAAAGATTACGGCATCAACCGCTTTTACGGCAATTCAGAAGGAAATACGAAAATAGACAGAAACACCATAAGTATTCCGCGTTTTGTTCTCGCATTTGACTATAAATTCAATTCCAAATGGATTCTCGGCGCAGAGCTTGAATTCGAAAGCGGAGGTACAGGAGCAGCATACGAACTTGAAAACAAGGAGAACGGTGAATACGAGCAGGAAGTGGAAAAGGGAGGCGAAGTGGCACTGGAGCAGTTCCACATCACACGTCTCATAGTTCCTCAATTCAACATTCGCGCCGGACATATCATTGTGCCGGTAGGCCTGACCAACTCACACCATGAGCCCAACTTATTCTTCGGCACTTCGCGTCCGGAAGGCGAAACCACCATTCTGCCTTCCACCTGGCATGAAACAGGACTTGAATTTTTCGGGACATTCGGCAGAGGATATGCCACATTCGACTATCAGGCAATGGTTGTGGCAGGTTTGAATGCCAACGGATTCGACCGCAACACATGGGTAGCATCCGGAAAACAAGGCTATTTCGAGGATGACAACTTCACCTCTCCCGGCTATGCATTCCGTCTCGACTGGCGCGGTGTACCCGGACTGCGTGTAGGAGTTTCATATTATTTCTGCAAAGACGCATCGGCCAATTCCGACAAGCCTCAGACATACGGAGACTTTACCGTACCCGTAAGGATATATTCCGCAGACGCACAGTTCATCAACAGATATGTCACGGCAAGAGGCAATGTGCTTGTGGGGAATCTCGGCAATTCAAAGAAGCTGAGCGACATGAACGGACGCCTCAGCAACAGTTCCCCTTACAGCCGTACCACCCCTATCGCCAAGAAAGCGGTAAGCTATGGTGCGGAAGTCGGACTGAATCTTCAGGGAATATTCAATGACGACCGCGTACCGGTCATCTATCCTTTCGCACGCTACGAATACTACAATCCGCAGGAGAAGGGAGAAGCCAAACAGGTCATGGAGAAGCGCAACCGGATAAGCATGTGGACAGCCGGACTCAACTGGCGCGCACTGCCCAACCTTATCGTCAAAGCAGACTATACCACCAGACAAGTGGGATGCGGCAAGGTGTTCGGCACAGGTACATACAACAGCGAGAATGAATTCGCCATAGGTGTAGCCTACACCAGCTGGTTCTTCAAGAAATAAAGAAAACAATAAAAACAATAAAAAATAAAGACAAGATGAAAAAACAATTCTTCTATGCGGCCCTGTTCGCTATGGGCCTGACAATGACATCCACATCATGCAACGATGATGATGACCCGATCATTAATGAGGATGATGACCCGATCATTGTGATCGATACCCACAATATCGACTACTCTTCGGAAAATTCCCTAAGCTGGCACAACTACATGATTAACGTGGCAAGTCTTCTGAAATCGGATGCAGCAACACTCTATGCATCATGGAATGACAGCTATGAGGGAGGTGAAAGCTTTGCAGCAGCTTTCAAGACACATTCAGGAATTTCCGGTACGACAAGTTTTGTAGGATGTATAGAACAGATTATAGACGGATGCTGCGATATCGCAAGTGAAGTAGGTCAGACCAAAATCGGCGAGCCTTATGACTATTGGAGGAACAAGCAATATGAACAAGCTGTATTTGCCGTTGAGTCATGGTACAGCTGGCATTCACGTGACGACTATACCAATAATATCTATTCGATCAGAAATTCATATTATGGCAGTCGCGACAAAACAGTCGCAAGCAATTCACTCTCTGCATTAGTAAAGAAAAACAATCCTGATCTTGACACAAGAATAAAGGAAGCAATTGAGAATGCCGCTAATTCAATCCAGGCTATCCCTCAACCTTTCCGTAACAACATTGCTTCTTCGGAGACAGTAGCCGCAATGGACGCATGTTCCAGTCTTGAAGAAATATTCAATAAAGATTTGAGAGGTTTTGTACAAAACTGTCAAGAAGCAGAACTTCAGACAATCGTAGAGGCATACGTTGATGAGGTTATTCTTCCGACATATAAGGATTTGAAAGATGCCAACGAAACACTTTATAATGACATTGTTGCATTCACAAAGAAGCCATCAGACGCGTCATTCGCAAAAGCAGCGGCAAGCTGGATCAATGCGCGCCAGCCGTGGGAACAGAGTGAGGCATTCCTTTTCGGACCTGTAGATGCACTCGGACTTGACCCTAACATGGACTCATGGCCTCTTGATCAGGAAGCTATCAAGAATATGCTCAGCTCCGGCGAATTTGATGACCTTAACTGGATCGACGGTGATTCGGACGACAAAGTAGAAGCCGCACAGAACCTTCGCGGTTTCCATACATTGGAGTTCCTTCTTTTCACAAACGGAAAACCGCGTACGATAAAATAACAAACAGTATTACAATCTTGTGTATACACAGAAAGTGTAGGTGAATATCTTTATAGGAATTTCACCTACACATTTTGACATTAAATGGAGGGGTAGTTGTTCTTACCGAACATCTGCCATAAAAAGAAGCAACAACATCATGATTTAAAGGAAATATGAACGTAATACAGAAAATATCTCCACTGCTGATAGGTGGACTCATTCTATTCAGTTCGTGTGAAGAAGACGGAATGGATGTGCGTGATGTCGATGTGCCTGAAGGATATGCGCTCTCTGCGGGCACATCGACCATCTTCATCAATTCGTCTTTTGCATATGACTCTCCGGCAGACTGGTTAAGCGGAACATACGAAAAACGTTTCAACAGAGGAGACAAATTGTATGATGACGCACGCAGCAGCAGTAACGGACTTGGCGGAGGTCTCGGACCGGTATATGCCGGATATTCATGTGGAAGTTGCCATAGAAATGCCGGACGCACCAAACCTGCATTATGGAGTGACGGGGGGTCAGGTCCCTACGGGTTCTCAGCCATGCTCATATACATCACCAGACGAAACGGAGCATTTTTCCAGAACTACGGGCGAGTACTCCACGACCAAGCCATATATGGGGTCAAGCCTGAAGGCAAGCTGAGCGTAGAATGGCACTATGACCAATTCGAATTTCCGGACGGAGAACCCTACGAGCTATGCTATCCGACATACTCCATCAGCGAATGGTATGCCGACAGCATACGTCCGGAAGACCTGTTCTGTACAGTCCGCATACCACTGCGCCATGTCGGCATGGGACAAATGATGGCAATCGACACAAAAGAGATAGAAGCTCTGGCAGCCAAAAGCAATTATCCAGAGTACGGAATCAGCGGACGGTGCAACTACATCATGGAACGCGGAGTGCTGAGTGTAGGACTGTCGGGCAACAAGGCGCAACATGCAGACCTTACGGTTGAACTCGGGTTCTCTTCAGACATGGGTTCGACAAACAGCCGCTATCCGGAAGAGATTTGCGAGGGTCAGACACAAATGACAGACGGAAGCATGATGGGACTGCTCTATGACAAACTGGATGTCAGCACCGAAGATATGGAAAACGTAGACCTGTACATGCAAAGTCTTGGAGTGCCGGCGCGACGAAACGTAAATGACCCGACAGTAAAACGCGGTGAGGAAATGTTCTATCAGGCAAAATGCCATCTGTGCCATACCGTCACACTGCATACACGTCCACGAGGCAGTACACTGCTCAATGGCACCCAGCTCACATGGCTCGGCAGCCAGACAATTCATCCTTATTCCGACTTCCTGATTCACGACATGGGAAGCGAAATCATGGGGGTAGGACTTAACGACAACTACGTAAGCGGACTCGCCCGCGGAAATGAATGGCGTACAACTCCTCTATGGGGAATAGGACTTCAAAGAACAGTCAACGGACACACCTATTTCCTGCACGACGGACGTGCACGCAATTTCACAGAAGCCATCATGTGGCACGGAGGAGAAGGAGAAGCATCAAAAAATCTGTTTAAGAAGATGCCGAAAGAAGATAGGGATGCTCTGCTCAAGTTCCTCGAATCATTATAATGACCTACAAAATATTTACAAAAATACAAAAACCAAGATTCAAGATGAAAAAGATATTAGCAATGGCTATGCTTGCAGCCCTTCCGCTTGCAACAATGGCACAACATGAAGAGATAAGCGAGAACGGTATAGTGTCACTCAATGGCGACAACGGACTTACGGTGAAATCAAAAAAAGGGGACTTCGAGTTCAAGCCTTATCTGCTTGTGCAGACTTCAGCCAATTTCAACTACTACGATGATGAGGGTCTTGACAAGGCATACAATCAGGACAATGTGGCCAATTCCGGCTTTTCGATACCTTATGCAGTACTCGGATTTACAGGTAAGGCTTTCAACAAAGTTACCTTCAATCTTTCGCTCAATGCTGCATCCAACGGGGGCAACCTGTTGCAGCAGGCATGGTTTGACGTCAAGCTGAAAGATGAATTTGCCATACGTGCAGGTAAGTTCAAAACTCCGTTCAGCCACGCATATCTCACCACACTTGGAGAGACGCTGATGCCTCAACTGCCTACTTCGCTCACAGCGGCGGTAATACTTCCCCACTCTCTCAATGCTGTCACACCGAATATCGGAACAGGATTTGATCTTGGAGTGGAAATTCATGGTCTCCTGGGAGGCAAATACGGATATGAGGTCGGCATATTCAACGGAACAGGTGCCTCTGTCAACACTGCCACAAAAACTTTCAGTGACGACTGGCACATTCCTTCCATGCTCTATGCCGGACGATTCACATGGATGCCTAAAGGAGTAATGCCTTCTACTCAAGGAAATCCAAACCGTCTGCACGAAGACAAAATCATGTTGGGAGTATCTACAAGCCTTAATGTGGAAAGCGAGAATGAAAGTACGAATGACTTCCGCGCCGGACTTGAATTCGCCATGCTCAAGAACAGACTCTATCTCGGGGGAGAAATGTACTATATGAATGTAGGCTTTACAGACCGACAGAAGATAGACGAAAGTTACAACTATCTCGGAGGATATGTGCAGGGAGGATATTTCGTTGCTCCACGCGTACAGGTAGCAGCCCGCTATGACTTCTTCAACCGAAATGGTCTTGATACCAACGGTTTCCTGAACATGCCAGCTGTGGGAGTAAACTATTTTTTCAAGGGATGCAATCTTAAGCTTCAGGCCATGTACCAATATATCGGACGTACAGGACATGATACACAGCTTGACCGCGACAACGATGACCTCGGTATTTCTACACACTCAGCCACAATACTGTTACAATATACATTCTGATATGAAAAAAAATAGTCTTATATTTGCACTCGGTTTTGCTGCAATGACATTGTCATCATGCGACGACGGAGACATTGAGGAGAAAGTGTATTCGGACAATAACAACGGACGCATCGTAAAACTGACCGGAAAAATCAACGGCATCCAAAACTGGAGCAACAACTACAGTGTAGTACTTGCCGGATTTGGTGACAGCGATTATTCCATTGTACAAAAGAATATACCAGCATCTGATAACGGCGATGTCGAACTGACACTATCCATCACAAGCAATGACATCAAGACTATAGAGTTGTGTGTGACCAATATACTACGCGAAAGAATCGTCACACTAAAAAGTATAGATATTCCGGAAGGAACAGACTCTATATTCTTTGACACAGGGGAAGTAGATGCAGGGATGTATGATTGCATACAGAATGAAATCTTCACATCAACTTGCGTGCAATGTCACGGTGGCTCAAATACCCCGGCAGCAGATCTCTACCTTACCAAAGAAAGAAGTTACGCTGCACTTGTAGGACAGCCGTCAAAGAAACTTGAAGGAGAAACACTTGTCATTCCCGGAGACGCAAAGAACAGTGTGCTGCACAAAGTCATCAACAAGGACTATGCAACCGGATTAAGGTTTAACCATGAAGACATGATTACATCTGCAAAAAAGCTCAATCTAATTGACGACTGGATTGACAACGGAGCACACAACTGACAAGCATCGGATAATCAGTGTACAACAAAGCAAGCCTGACTCTCCCTACAACTCACAGACCGTTCATTTTACAGAAGAAACAGAAAACATATATGAAAACCAAGAAAATATATTGGGAAGACCTCGGGGTGACAGCTGAGATATCAGAATATACTCCCTCTGGAAAAATCGGAGAATATCATATAATGCTTCATGTTGAACCCCGCAAAGAACTGTTTGAAGGACAACTGAAACGCATATACCTCGCAGAAGACAGAGTAAATCAACTGGAGGAGATGAAAGATTCCAGTACTATACTCAAGCGCTATTTTCTAAGCGATTCGACCAATCAGCATCCAATGATGAAGAAAGAGCCGGATTGTGCCATTTCAATTATACAGCAACCACCTCTCGACGGAAGTAAAATTGCAGTATGGATTTACATGCAGAAAGGGAGCAAAGTAGCTAATGAGAACGGCATGATTGTCTGTGAACACAACGGTTACCGCCATCTGTGGAAGATGGGTATGCACGAACATAAGGGTGACTCGGCATGGCAGACAGAAAGTCTCCTTATCAGTTATGAGGAAGACTTGCAGAACTTCAATGCGACTCTTGCAGACAATTGCATACGCACATGGTTTTTCGTGCGCGATGTCGACACTCAGTATGCCGGCATGGTAAAAGCACGGAAAGAGAATTTTGAAGAGCAGGGACTCACAGAACACTCTCACTACATTGCCAGTACAGGCATAGGCGGACTGCCGGCCGATACTCGTGCACTCATACAAATGGCGGCATATTCTGTAACCGGATTTGAAGAAGAGCAGGAGCGTTATCTTTATGCTCCCACCCATCTCAATCCCACTTACGAATACGGTGTGACATTTGAACGCGGAACACTTATGGAATATGGTGACCGCGCCCATGTATTCATATCCGGAACCGCAAGCATCAACAACAAAGGCGAAGTTGTCCATATCGGCAACATTGTGAAACAGACGGAACGGATGTGGGAGAATGTGGAGAAACTGCTTGAAGAGGCCGATACCACATTCGATGATGTCATGCAAATGATTGTATACCTAAGAGACGTAGCCGACTATCAGACTGTCAAGGACATGTTTGACAGACGTTTCCCTAACACTCCACATGTGATCACTCTCGCTCCTGTATGCCGTCCTACATGGCTGATTGAAATGGAATGTATCGCAGTGGCGAAACGCTCCAACCCTCAGTTCAGAGAGTTTTAACAACTATATCTCCACGCACAAAAGGCACACCGGACACATGGATGATTCTATCAGTCATCTATACAAAATCCATGTCCCATGTGCCTTTTGTGTCGGCAATCCCTTTAACTCACCATTGTCATCCTATAAACCCAAGCATATCCGATGATTAAAACCGGCCACCTCCCCTTCTTTCTCCTCATCATAATTGCAATCACAATCGGCACAGCCACAATCATTGAAGACTGCACCGACACGCAGTTTGTGATGCAACATGTCTATTCCACATTGTGGTTCCGGCTGCTATGGGGAGCAACAGGCATATCAGCTTTATGGGTGATACTAAGATACAGACTCAGGATACGCATCGGGATTCTTATGCTGCACTCATCGCTGCTCATCATACTCTGTGGTGCACTGACCACAGCACTGACAAGCCGAAAAGGAATCATCCATCTGAGACAAGGACACCCTGAACGCACCTTCAACATTCAGGAAGAAGGGCTTGCGGCTTTACCTTTTGAACTTTGTCTGGACACCTTCCGCATTGAATATTATCCCGGAACAGACGCTCCATCCGACTTTGTCAGCCATATCATCTACAACAATGCAAAGGGCGAAAAGATTCGTGAAACAACAATCTCCATGAACAACATTTTCACTCTTGACGGATACAGGCTGTATCAATCGTCATACGACGAGGATTACCGTGGAAGCTGGCTGACAGTCAATTATGATCCATGGGGCACAACCATCACCTATATAGGCTATGCCATGCTCGCCCTGTCCGTAATCATCACTCTGATATCCGGAAAAGAGAATTTTCGCAGACTCCTGAAACATCCGGCACTCAAACAGGGCGGATTACTCATTGCCGCAATCATGTCCGTACAACAGACCAACGCAACCGAAATACAGAAAGTCTATCAGGCGACAGACAAGCCTGTGGCTGCAATAAAAGCGGAACAAGCCTATCGACTCAAGCGCAAGCAAGTGGTCTACAACAACCGAATCGTCCCATTAAACACCCTTGCAAAAGATTTCGTACAGAAGCTCACAGGCAAAACATCTTTCCGCAAACTTTCGGCAGAGCAGGTGATGATAAGTTGGGCGCTGTATCCGGAAGAATGGCAGAAGGTGAAAATGATAAAGGTGAAAAACAGGGAATTACAGAAAAGACTCGGTTTTACAGACGAGTATGCCAGCTTTGCCGACTTCTTCGACTCCAAAGGCAATTACCGTCTGACAGAACTGTACAAAGAACAACAAGGTACCCACAACAAACTTGAAAAAGCAATAAAAGAAGCGGATGAAAAAATAGGCATCATTCTTATGTTGACCAACGGCACACTCATAACCCCCTTGCCGGAAGACGGAAGCGTAAAGCCCCTGAGCAGCAGCAAAGTTGAAGCAGAACTGATATACAACAGCATCCCTTTCAGCAAAATTCTGTTCATCTTCAACCTCACACTCGGAATATTGCTCTTTTTCACGACACTGTATGCCATGCTCCACAGCAATGGCAGAAAAGAAGTGCCACATATCAACAAGGTCCATACAGCCGGAAGTATTCTCCTGTATATAGCAACGACAACACATACCATCGGGTATTGTCTGCGCTGGTATATATCCGGGAACATACCGTTGACAAACGGATTTGAAACCATGCAGTTCGTGGCACTGTGCACATTGCTCATCGCCTGTATACTACACAGGCGGTTTCCGTTCACTCTGCCCTTCGGATTCATTCTTTCAGGGTTCACCCTTCTCGTAAGCCATCTTGGAGAAATGAATCCGCAAATCACCCCACTGATGCCGGTACTTGTATCACCTTGGTTAAGCAGCCACGTATCGCTGATTATGATTTCCTATTCACTGTTTGCATTCATCATGCTCAATGGAATCACAGCATTATGTCTCATTCACAAAAAAATTCTACCGGATACGGAACAAGCCGAAAGAAAAAACAGACAGATTGAAATACTCACCATACTCAGCCGACTGATGCTGTATCCGGCGACCTTCATGCTTGCCATCGGCATATTTCTTGGAGCCGTATGGGCAAACGTGTCATGGGGCAGCTACTGGAGTTGGGATCCGAAAGAAGTATGGGCACTCATTACAATGATTGTATACGGACTCGCATTCCACCGATCCTCTCTCAAAGCATTCCGCAACCCAAGTTTTTTCCATACATACATGGTCTTGGCATTCCTCACCGTTCTGATGACTTACTTCGGAGTGAATTATCTGCTTGGAGGCATGCACAGCTATGCAGGATAAAAAAGCAGTAACCAATTGAAATGCGGAAAAAGATATATAGGTAGCCCATAACAGAGAATTGGTATCAAAATACCTACTTTTCAGTCGCAAACGCATGATTTTTCATAATTTATGAGTATTGCAGATATAAAGGAAAGGATGTAATTTTGCATCGTGAAAAAAAGGAATGGAAATTCCCATGTGGATAAAAAATCTTTACTCATAATAGAGAAGGTGCCGTGAAGGTACGCACTCGAAACTTTAGAATTACGTAAACCATAAAAATGTTAGAGATAAAAACCTGCCAATATCCCATTCATGAATATTTGGCAGGTTTTTATTTGTATCCTCTCCGGTTTCCTTGTATACTTTTCAATGCAGCGAAGCGGATACAGATGTAAACCTTTACACCGTCACACATCATCTATTTGTCATAAATCACAGGCTTTTTCTGACAAATTGAAAATGTTAAATTCAAGACTCCGCAGAATCGCGTAAAATCGGCCAAACCTTACCGAAGTTCCATTTGTGCAATTCTAAGGCTGTTTTCTGGCCTTGAACTTCAAATGTGAAAATAATATAATTTTCATTCCAAAAAGATACATCAATTCACATTCGCGCGTGTGTCTTCTGAAAAAAGAGTACGCTGGAAATAAATTTTCTTCACCTTGAAAATGGTTTTAAAGTGCCTTGTAAAAAAATTTTCAAGGTGAAAGAAATTTATTTTCAAGGTGAACGAGTTTGAGAACGTCCGTTTTTCGGGCTGAAATTGAGTATTGACTACAATTGATTTCTTAAAAAATCAAAATCAGATTTTTCAATGCCACGAAAAACAAAGATGGATTCCGGCGGTGGAAAACAAGCATCTTTGGCAATTATTTTTATAACTCACTGATTATCAACATATCCTATTTTAATCCCTACTTATGTTTCTTGTACTTAAAACTGCACGGTTCCGCTGATATGGTATTTTATTGATTATCAATGATTTATCAATAAAACCTCAAAAATTCAATGATTGGTCAGGTGTAAATGAATCTTAATTGTGTTAAAAATGTTTCGTCCGATACGAGTGGACTTAGTGTCAAAAAGTAAGAAGAAATTTTTTTTGAGAAAGACCGAATGTTCATAAACAAAAATTAGTTGCTTTTGCAGTTGTATTCACAGACTCCTCCGTCGCTTCGCGCCACCTCCCCTAAGTTAGGGGAGGAGCCTGGTTACCTTGCTCGTTGGAATATCAATAATATGTCAATGT
>CAZKOB010000052.1:0-22463 GCA_964554265.1 uncultured Bacteroides sp.
AGAGCAGAACCTTGAATTTTTCTACTTTCATACGCTTATATTTTTAAGTGCAAATAATAGGATGAAAAGCAGATTTGAGCATAATTGAGCATTCCTGCTGAAAGTCAATAAGTTTGGCACAGGTTGACACAAAGTGGCATAGGTGTGGAAGACAGGCTTTTGGAAAAATATAGAAACAGATGCTCTTCCAAATCATTACCTGACATCAGATGCACTTTTAACACTAACGGTCTATATTTCTGCGTTCTGCATAGGTTTACATTCTGCCTTTGCAACTCCCGTAAACTAATTTTGCACCAAACAAAAAATAAGGATTATGAGGAGTACATTCAAGACCGTGTTCTACGTGAACGCAAGCAAGGAGAAGAACGGAATTGTCCCCATCATGGGACGTGTGACAATCAACGGGACTATCGCACAGTTCAGTTGCAAGCAGACCATTCCAAAGACACTTTGGGATGCGAAAGGCAACCGCGCCAAAGGTAAAAGTAAGGAGGCACAGGCGGTGAACTTCGCATTGGAGAACATCAAGGCGCAGATAACGAAGCACTACCAGCGCATTTCCGACCGCGAGGCATACGTGACGGCGGAAATGGTGCGCAACGCCTATCAGGGAATCGGCACGGAATATGAGACACTGTTGCGTGCTTTGGACAAGGAGAACAAAATCTTTTCCAAACGTGTGGGCAAAGACCGTTCCTTAAACACCTACCGAAAACACCTCATTGTCAGAAAGTACGTTGCGGAGTTCATAAAGAAACAATACAAGCGGAACGACCTCGGCATGAACGAACTGACGGAGGATTTCATCCGCGACTTCTGCCTGTACCTGCGTAACGATGTCGGGCTTGCACAATCTTCCGTGTGGATATACTCCACTCCCTTGAAGCATATCGTGACCACGGCGCACTACCATGGTAAGATACCGAGAAACCCGTTTGCGATGTACCATGTTGACCCTGACCACAAGGAGCGCGAGTACCTGACGGAAAAGGAACTGCGCAGCATGAGTTCCATCAAGTTGGATGACCCCAACCTCGCATTCGCCCGTGACCTTTTCTTATTCGGGTGCTGGACGGGCATCTCGTTCATCGACATCAAGAACCTAACTACCGACAATCTTGTGGAAACGAACGGTGCACAGTGGATAGTATCGAAACGGCAGAAGACGGGTGTGCCTTTCCGAATCAAGCTGATGGACATCCCGAAGCGGATAATCAAGAGGTATGAGCCTTTTAGGACGGGCTATCGACTGTTCGACATGGCTTCATATAGTGCGATAAACCAGCGTATCAAAAGTGTGGCGAAGAAATGCGGTATTGAGAAGCGGATTTCATTCCACGTGAGTCGCCACAGCTTCGCAGTCATGGCATTGAACTACGGTATGCCGATAGAGAGCGTGAGCAAGATTCTCGGTCACACGAAAATCACCACCACGCAGATTTACGCCAAGGTGACGAACACGAAACTTGACAGCGACATTTCCGCATTTGAGAGCAAGATAGGCAGACGTTTCGCCAAATAGCTATAGCCTATGAAACGAGAAGTTGTAACAATGGATGGGTACGGCAGGGTTGTAGTACCGTCCGACACAGCAAATATATGGATGAACGAAATGGAATTGGTGGAGCTGTTCGAGACAATCGCCCCGACACTTCGTGCCGCTATCCGAGCCGTATATAAGAGTGGAGTGCTGAAACAACATGAGGCAGAACGGTATATCCGTATGCCTGACGGGTACGGCATGGACGTGTACACCCTGCCTATGGTCGTGACACTCGCTTTCCGCATCAACACCCCGTGTGCAGCAAGGGTGCGCAATGCGATGCTGGAAAGAATTTACGGGCGAAAAGAGAAACAAGTTCTGTGGATAGCAACGGGCAGACCTATGTGCGACTGTTAGAGCGTGGGTACGTACATACGCCAACCGCCCGAAGAAGCGACAAGGGAATGCCTCTTCGGGCTTTCTTTATTCCTCCCAGCCCATTTCCCTATGAGATTTTCTGCATTTTCTTGTATGCCGGTTACGATTGCACTGTTCTGCTTCGTTTTGCGTATCAAGGTTTTAAGTATCATGCTGTAGCTTTGCACCTGATTGTTTAACCCGTTTCCGACGCTACTGTCGGAGACATAAAACCAAGCAAAGCCAATGGAAGAAAAAGACGAATTCATCCGCGTGGGGACAACCCTCTACAAGATTGTTGACCAGCCACTGATTGACGGAGGCTGTGTGAAGAAACGCATCGCATGGAACTCCGAAACCTTGCGGCAGGACTATGGCAAAGACCGCATGGCGACCGTGCCGAAGTATGACGGTTTCTGTACCGTCCCCGACCATGTGGACTACAAGCCTGTTGTGGGCAAGTTCCTCAATCTTTACGAGCCAATAGGACACCGACCGCAGGAGGGCGGCTTCCCCTGTATCCGCTCGTTAGTGGAACATATCTTCGGGGAACAATACGAGTTGGGGATGGACTATCTGCAACTGCTTTACCTGCAACCCATTCAAAAGCTGCCTATCCTATTGTTGGTGTCAGAGGAACGAAACACAGGCAAAAGCACGTTCCTGAACTTCCTGAAAGCCATTTTCCAAGACAACGTGACGTTCAACACCAACGAGGACTTCCGCAGCCAGTTCAATTCAGACTGGGCAGGCAAGTTGCTCATCATGGTGGACGAGGTGCTGCTCAACCGCAGGGAGGACAGCGAACGGTTGAAAAATCTCAGTACCACACTTTCCTACAAAGTGGAGGCGAAAGGCAAAGACCGCAATGAGATAGGCTTCTTCGCCAAGTTCGTGCTGTGTTCCAACAACGAGCATCTGCCCGTCATCATAGACGCAGGCGAGACACGCTATTGGGTGCGCAAGATAGAACGGTTACAGTGTGACGATACCGACTTCCTGCAAAGGCTGAAGAATGAAATCCCTGCTTTCCTGTACTTCCTTATTCATAGGGAACCATCAACGAAAAAAGAAAGCCGTATGTGGTTTGCCCCGAAGCTGATTGAGACAGAAGCCCTGCGGAAGATAATCCGCAGCAACCGCAACCGCTTGGAGATTGAGATGGCGGACTTACTGCTCGACATCATGACGAGGATGGAGGTGGAAACGGTGTCATTCTGCCTGAATGACATTATTCCCCTGCTGCTGTGTTCGCAGGTCAAGGCGGAGAAACCGCAGGTTCGAAAAGTAGTGCAGGAGTGCTGGAAATTATCCCCCGCACCAAACGGACTTACCTATACCACCTATATGTATGGCGGTGACGGACGGTATCAGGTTCGTAAAGGCGTGGGCAGGTATTACACTGTTACCAAGGGGCTGCTGGAGAGCCTCTGATATTCTGTTGAATTGTTGAATATATATAATAGAATATTGATATATAGCAACATACAGGCTCAACAGAATGCCAACAACACCCAACGGACGATGAAGAGGGAATGTGGCAGCATCCAGTCCTGTCATCACATTTTCTTTTCGTTGCCGTTTGTTGGGCATCATGCATTTGTTGAAAACAAGTTGAATATGTATCGTTCAATATATCAGCATATTGCGTGCGACATTCAACGGTTCAACGCTTTTGCACACGCCAACAAGTCCGCTGGGAAAACGGTAAGGCAATCCAAGCGGTATTACGTGTGCCGATATGCAGACAAAAAGGTATGCCCGCATGACGGCACGGAACCATGATGACATATAGACATGGCGGCATGGCGTACATTCCGAACAGGCAAAAAAAGGAAGGCATCCGGTAACCACCGACAGCGCAGCGGATTTTGGGGAATGGAAAAGCCATAGCTCATTAGGGCGTTTTCCTCACGCACCGCTGCGCTAATGCTAAAAACGCCCCAATGAGCCGAAAGGGTTCCACCCCTCCGGACACCCCGTTTTCATGCGGTACGACCGCACCGGACGGGCATGAACAAACAAGTTTGTAAAACCAATAAAAACAAAAGACGGACATGGGATACATAAGCATCCAATTCAACAAGGCGAAAGGCTCGGCAGACACGGGCGCGTCCGACCACATCGAACGCAAGACCATACCCAAGAATGCCGACCCTACACGTACCGGCCTCAACCGTGAGCTGGTGGATTTTCCCGATGGCGTGACAGACCGCACCGGAGCAATCAACCACCGTATCCGCACGGCAGGCATCAAGAGGAAGATAACGCCCGACCAAGTGAGGGCAATCCGCATCGTGCTTTCAGGCACACATGAGGACATGGCGAAAGTGCAGGATGAGGGCAGACTAAACGAATGGTGTGCCGACAACCTGCAATGGCTACACCGCACGTTCGGACGGGAGAACACCGTTTCGGCTGTCCTGCATATGGACGAGCATACGCCGCACATCCACGCCACGGTAGTGCCGATAGTGACAGGCGAACGAAGGAAAGCGAAAAAGAGGCAACAGGCGGAGGGTAAGCGTACCTATCGTAAGAAAACGGATGCCGTCCGCCTGTGCGCCGATGACGTGCTGACACGTGAGAAGTTGTCAGCCTACCATGACAGCTATGCGGAGGCGATGGCGAAATACGGCTTGCAGCGCGGCATACGTGGTTCGGAGGCACGGCACATCACCACCTCCCAATACTACCGTGACTTGACGCGGCAGACGGAGAAACTGGAAGTCGGTGTGCGGCAGTTGCAGGCGGAACGGCAACAGGCGGAACAGAAACTTGACGAGGTGAAGAAAGAAATCAAGTCAGAGAAATTGGAAGCCGCCAAGACCGAGGCGAAAGCCGCATTCGTGGCAAAGGTCGGTTCTCTTTTGGGCGGTGGGAAGATGAAAGCGGAAAGAGAAGAGTTCCAGCAGCGCATAGCGGAACTTGAAAACCAAAATACAAGGTTGGAACAGCATATTAAGCAGATGGAACGTGAACACCAAGTCCAATGCAGCAAGTTCAGTGAATATACGGACAAGGTAAAACGATATTTCCCTCATGTGGAGAAGCTGTTGCTCCTGATAGAATTCTGCCGTAATACGCTGCACTTCTCCGAACGGATTATCCAAGAACTGTGCAAGTTGAAGAAAGTGAAGTTGAAGGGCGATTTCTACTCACCTGAGTTTAATCGTAAATTCCATGCGGAAGGTGCGGCTTTCTCGTTTGAAGAAGACAAAGGCAGGACTGGACATTTCCAAATATGCGTGAACGATATTCCGCTTGTGCAGTGGTTCCGACAGAAAGCGCATGAATGGAGAAACGGCTTGGGAATTGATACCACAAAGCAAAGTTGTGGGATGAAAATCTAATATATACATGAATCTCACTCAGAAAGTAGAGAAAATCATTCAATGAAAGGGATTTATCAAGTATTTTAGCTACTTTTGCAATCGGATTGGGGCAACCCTTTCCAAGACATACGAAAAAAGAAGAAGCGTTATGCTTATCTTGTAGAACGGAAACCTGAGAAATTTCTGAATTGTGTACAAGGGTAGCATAGTGGTTCTCACGCTATAGCGTGGGCTGCTATTACTACATCTGTACACAGGGTTTTCTCAGGACCTCCGAACTAAGACGTAGCATCGCAGTGCCACGCTTCGTGTTTTGGACAAGTGTCAATAATTATCATTAAAATAGCGAACATCATGAAGAATGTTATTACCTTATTATTCTGTGCAGTTGCATTAGTTATGACTTCTTGCACACTCTCTAACGAGGAAAAAGCTGAGAATTTGGTTAAAGAGACGCTTAAAGACTATCTCTATCACCCAGATTCCTATGAACCAATATCAACAAAAGTTGATAGTATGTTCATTGATGTAACTACTATTGACCCTATTATGGAAACCAGTGATGACATCAAAGATTTGATGTCTAAAATAAACAGATGTAAAAGAAAAGTTGAATCTGCTGAATCTTCTATGGATATTTTTGCTCCTGATGGATATTCTTCTCAATACTCTCGTGGAGAATATGCGCGGGCAAAAAAAGAAAAAGAAAAGGCCAAATCTGATTTGGATAAATATACCAAGAAACTTTCAGAACAACTTGCTTCTTTAAAAGAAAACGTTGCTAAATATCACAAAGGTGAATTTACAGGTTGGGCAGTAAGTCATAGATTTAGAAGTCTTAATGGTGCAGGCTCAATGACTATTCCGGGAGAAATGATTTTCTTTTGCGATAAAGAGTTTACGACTTGTGGCGGTTATGAAGTTGATAAGTTCGAGAACTTTGCAAAAATTTTAAAAGCTGTAGATGAAGCAACTTCTGATGAAGATATAATAGATTATTTTAGGGAGGATAGTTTTTTACTGTAACTCCTGTCCCTTAATAACATAGAAAGTTGGTGTGCCTTCGTGGCACGCTAACCTTTTATCAACGGCAAATCTTTTTTATAACATGCAGGTATTGTTCATTTTTGCTATTTGTATTATTGCTATTTCTGTTATCGCAATAGTTACAATACGAATACACCTAAAAAATAAGTCCAAAGATCTTTCAGAAAAGTTAAGCCATATATCCTCCTATAGCGATAAATCCAATTATGAGCAAGCAAAAGAGAGATTATCGGCATTAAATAACGGAGCATTTATTGATATTCCGACTGACCTAAACAATGAATTTCATGGCAAGATAATATCTACAACGCAAGAAATAGACTTCACGAATCATTATAACTCATATTTTCAAGAAGCATATTCACTTACCAAGAAACTTGAAGCATTCCATATTACCCCATCTGAAACAATTTCAAAACTAATCCGTGATTTTGGGAACATCAATAAAATTGTCAAGCAACATAATGAAACAGTTATAAATCATATACTTGATGCACACAAAGAGTTTTTTGACCATTGCCTGAAATATCCGTTAGATAAACAACAAAGGCGTTCCATTGTTTCAGAGGAAGATAATTGTTTGGTGGTTAGTAGTGCAGGTAGTGGCAAAACTTCTTCTATTGTTGGAAAAGTCAAATATCTTACAGAAATTAAAGGTATTGAGCCTCAAAGAATACTACTTATCAGTTATACAAATAAGGCTGCCACTGAACTTACTGAAAGAATGGCTACGGGTGGTCTAAAGGGTTATACATTTCATAAATTAGCTATTGATATAATCGGAAGAGCGACAGGTGTCAAACCATCCATTTGCGATAACACAGATGCTTTGTTTGTAGAAATATATCATAAGCTATTGAAAGATTCCGCTTTTAAGAAAAGCGTCGTAGAATATTTCATAGACTATACTGCCCACGAAACAGAATGGGAACGACATAAGAGTGAAAGACAGGAGCAATTATCCGAGCAGAAAAATGTGCGGCTGAAAGCGATGTTTCCCGACATGGACGGCAAAGCCATATATGTAAGAAGTGAGCAAGAGAAAAAGATATGTTTTGTGTTGTCTTCACTGGGGGTGAAATTCAGATATGAAGAACCATACGAGCATCAATTAGCTGATGAAATGCACTCACAGTACAGTCCCGATTTTTCGATATACTTTGACAAAGAGGGAGGGACAAAACGCATCTACTTGGAACACTTCGGAGTTGATGACCACAGTCTTGTCCCTGTTTGGTTTGCAAAGGATAAGAATATCACATACGAAGAAGCCAATCAAAAATATAATGATGGGATAACTTGGAAGAAAGCAGCTCACGAAAAGTTTGGAACACAACTATTAGTAACATCAAGTGCTGATTTCCATTATTCAGATATAAGAGATAAGCTTCGAAAACTATTAAGGGATGCAGGCGTACCTATTCAAGAAAAAACGGATGAGGAGTTATATGATTTGGTTCTACCCAAAGACGGCAAACAGGAAAAAGCGTTTATAAGACTTGTTGTTACTTTCGTCACATTGATTAAGTCGAGTTGTAAATCTATCAATGAAATCTTGAAACAAGCATACAATGCCAATGACGAACGAAGTGTTTTTATTATCAAGAACATATTTCAACCTGTATATGAACGTTATATAAGCGAATTAAGCGATAGTAACCAAATTGATTTTACCGATGCGATTCTCCAAGCCACGGAAATATGTCGTACCTCACATCCTGTTGAGTATGATTATATCATTGTGGACGAGTTTCAAGACATATCAGTTGACCGTTACAACTTCTTGAAAGTATTGCGAGAGGGAAATCCGTCTGCAAAGCTTTATTGTGTGGGCGATGACTGGCAGTCCATATATCGCTTTTCAGGAAGTGACATGGCACTTTTCAATCAGTTTTCAGATTACTTCGGTCAGACGGAAATCAATAAGATTGAAACAACATATCGGTTTGGAGAGCCATTAGTCCGCTTATCCTCACAATTCATCCAGCGCAACGAAACTCAAATTAAAAAGAACATCCATCCTTTCAACCCGCAAGTTAAAACAGAGATACAGTTTTTCGATTATGAAAGGCGGGATTACTGCAATGTCATCGGACAATTGGTGGCATCAATTCCATTGGGAAAATCCATATTCTTGTTAGGACGATATTCCTTTGACGATTATTACTTATCGTTCATGTATAAATCCGTGAGAGAAGGTAATCGCTTTTTCTATTTCATCGGAGATAGAAAAATAGAGTTTCTGACTGTTCATAAATCTAAAGGGCTTGAAGCGGACTATGTGATAATTCTCCAGTGCAATAAGGACACATACGGGTTCCCGTCACTTGTAAGCGATGACCCGGTGCTTAATTATGTTCTGACAAAAAGCGACCAATATCCATACGGTGAAGAACGCAGGTTGTTTTATGTTGCCATTACCAGAGCGAAAGTTAAGACCTATGTACTGTATGACAGACGTTTTCCCTCCGTTTTTGTAGACGAATTCTTACATCCAGAGAAAGTTACTGAAGAAAGTTATGCCAAGCATCCAAACGCTAATAAAAAGTGGACGCGCGGTGAGGATAAATTCCTGCTCACTCTTTACCAAGAAGGGAAAAGCATAAAATACATAGCAGGAAAAATGGGTCGAAGCCAAACATCTATAGTAATGCGATTAGGCAAATTGGAAGGAAAACGGCAATAAAATACTGATTGTACTTCGTTTATCAGAAAATTATGTTACCTTTGCATAGAGTTGTTTGACAGAATTGCACTGCATATCGCAGAATTTATAACCGTTGCCAAGTCATTACCTTGCTTTTAGCGAAAAGTATGCAAGTTGCTTATTTCTAATATATTCCTATTGAATCTTGCTTTTTTAAGTGCAAATTTACTTGCCGTATAAGCGTTCCTTGATATGCAAAACACTGTGTATGAGTGCAAACAAAACGGTGAGGGCTTCTTTTCATTGTCTGCCGTTACCTATTCCCGTTTCGGTAACCGGACGACTAACAGTTTGGTAACTGAACAACCTCAATATTCCGTTGTCATTTGCATTTTCACCACTTGGTAAAATACTGAAATATCGCTCATTTCAAACGACTTACGTTTTATCTTCACCTGTTCGCTCTTACTTGCTTTGCCTATTCTGTTGCACACGTCGCGCCACACATTCGGAACAATGATGCTTACTGCCGGAGCAGACCTCTATACAACAAGCAAGCTGATGGGACATGCAGATGTCAGAACCACCCAGATATACGCAAAAATCATTGACAGTAAGAAAATTGAGGCTGTCAATCTGGTGGATAAAATGTTTGAAAAAATTTCTAAATGATCTCTGTCTGATTGTGGAACAGACCGCTGCATCCTCTGTCAAAATGGATGTATGCCGATGGAACAATCGTACCCATTAAAAGCTATAAAGGCGTTCAGCTTACCCGGACACAGATCAGTGATTATGTAGCTGGCAAGACAATCCGGGTCGATGGTTGTCAAGGTAATTATCCGACTGTATATATCAAGTTCGATCCAGACCGTATGGTTCCGGGCTTTTACAGTTCCAACCCTGATGCTCCCCAACGGTCAACAACATCCCAATCAAAAGGAGCAGGAAGCACTCTGCCATCTTCTTCTTTCAGAGGCGGAGTACAAGATGATCATGGGTTTGCCTCCGGAGAGGGATTATCGGATGACTTCAAACTCTGGCTAAGCCGTCATCCCGGGCTCAGTATCGATGAGGCTCTCCGTCGTTACCGAGACGAGCAGAAAGCGAAGCAACGTCGTAAAGGACCTATGCTATAGGTTAATGAGAAATGTCGAAAAAGCACTTGTTGCTTGTTTTCGACATTTCTTTCTAATATTGGATAGTTTTGATATGCTCAGTGTTATCAAAGAGGTGGAGGCAGATAAATATCATTCCGTTAGTCGGAATGATTCTACTAAGCATTTCAGAGACCAAATAAAACAATTCATCCGTATCAAGTTGCATCTTGTCGGAATTGTCTTGTCACGGGGTGCGACAGAGGGTAATTTTGCGTAAAAAAAGACTATGCGACAAACGTTATTATTAATTTTGCTGCTTCAAGCACTACTGATGTCAGCGCAAGGCTACATCTCAATCGACAACTTCTCTACAAGCAGGTTGCGAAATGAAACCGGGGACAACTTCGGCTCTGGAAGTATGTGGATGATTTCCGGGGGGTATAATATACCTATCTATACGAAAATAAACGACCGGAAACAAGTGAAATCGTTTTCTGCAAGTGCTTATGCCACGTATGCAGATTTGTCAAACGAGGGTGAAGCATCGCAGATGAACCCGGCAAAAATCATTAACTCAGGTCTGAACCTTACTTACATTCAACCAATCTCCAAGAAATGGAGTGTCTTGTTGACAGGAGGTGCAGGTGTTTATGCTCCGGCCGGTGAAATCAATCTAAAGTCTGTATTAGGAAATGGAGGCGCGATTTTCATTTGCCGGCTGAATGATAATCTAAGCCTTGGTATCGGCGGAGGTGTCACTAATTCCTACGGCACACCGATGGCCATGCCTATGATGTATCTCAATTGGCAGCGCAACGGTAAGTTTGCCTTCAATATAGATATGGGCAATCGCATAAAAGCCTCGGTCTCAACAACACTTTGGAACAGACTAACCCTCGAACTTACTCCGATTGAAATTGACGGTCTTACGGCTGTAACATCCAGAGGTGACAAAGAACAGATTTATTCAATGATAATGCTGCATTCATACTTTTCGCCCTCATTCCGACTCAATGATAAGCTCAGCATATTTGGCAAGGTTGGAGGAAACTGGATAAGAGGTATAAGTGAAACCGAACGAAGCCTGAAGGCATTCTTCGACAGTTTCAAGGATGCTGACAAGGATGATCCATATTTTAATGTTTCACTTAGATTATCGGCAGGCATTAGGTTCTGTTTCTGAAATAATTAGTAAATTTGAATTATAAATTCAATTCAACGCCAACAATGATAAAATACCTGATAATAGAGGATGAGATACTCGCCTTTGAGGAACTGAAAAGGATGATTGACGGATTACGTCCCGACTATCAGATGTCGGGATGGTCACAGAGTATAGCTCAAAGTATATCGATGTTGAAATCAATGTCGTTTGATCTGATATTTGCGGATATATCTTTGGCAGATGGGCTGTGTTTTGATATTTTCAATGAAATAGTCGTGGATGTTCCTATTATTTTCACCACGGCATACGACGAGTATGCCATAAGGGCTTTCAAGGTCAACGGAATTGACTATCTTTTGAAACCGGTGGAGGCGGAGGAACTGGAACAGGCTATACTCCGATTTGAGCGTAATGCTGTCAAGTCAACTACACCGGAGCTGTTTTCAACTTTGGAGACTCAATACTGCAATTCTCCGAGAACTCGTTTCATGGTAAAAATTGGAGATTCCTTTTCCCATGTTGAGGCAACTGATATAGCGTTCTTTTACAGTGAGGATAAGTACACGTATATACACCTCTTTTCCGGCAAACGATTTATCACGGACTATACGATTGACGCTATCGCTGGGATGATTGACGGAAAGATTTTCTTCCGCACTTCCCGTGGATGTATCGTAAATATCCACGCTATTGAAAAGTGCAACAGATATTTTGGTGGACGGCTGAAGCTGCATTGCAAGCCACAGTTGACCACAGACAATATCGTAAGCCGCAGCAGAGCCAAGTCTTTTCTCGAATGGATAGGCGGGATAATATAAATTGATGAATATGAAAAGAGAAACAAGATACATAGTCCTGTTTATTTTTGTGATTTCCATATCATTCCTCCCATTTATAGGAATATATTGGATTATTAGCGGACGGCCGGAAAATCTATGGCTAACCACCATTTTAAATATTCCAGCATGTTTTCTGATAGGGATATGTGACTATCTTTTAGTTAAGACGGGACAGAAGATAGTCAGAAGCAATACTCTGCGTATAGTTACCGATCTCATCATCACAACTGTGACTTCCGTGACAATCATATGCGGTCTGAATCTTATATTGATGGATGTCTCGTTGCATACCCTAATAAAGTCGGCAGTTCCATCCATTCCATGGAACTGGGTTGTTACCCTGCTGATTGAGCTTTATTTCTATAATGCCCGACAGCAGAGAATAGAACGTGAGAAGGCTTCGTATCAATTCATTGCTCTTCGCAACCAGATAAATCCACATTTTCTTTTCAATAGTCTCAACGTGCTGTCTTCACTCGCATATTCCGATGCAGAAAAGGCTAACCTTTTTGCCAAAAGGTTATCATCGGTCTATCGATATATATTGTCAACCAGTGAGAGTCAGACTGTTGAAATCAATGATGAACTCACTTGTGTCAATAAGTATGTTTTCCTTGAGCAGGTCAGGTTCGGAGGCTCCCTCATTGTAACGACTGATGACCGGAGGTCTATACAAAATGGATCAATTATACCGGTAAGTTTGCAACAACTTGTTGAGAACGCGATCAAACACAATGTATGCTCAAAAGAGGCACCGTTGAAAATAAAAATTACTATTGATGATACAGCGATAAAAGTAGTCAACAATCGGCAATTACGCAAATCCTCTTATGGGAGGGGTGTAGGTCTCGACAATATAAGACACCAATATGCGCTGCATAATCTTAGCATCTCAGTTACGGAAACAGACAATTCGTTTTCTGTAACGTTGCCTATAATCCGTTAAAAGAATCATATTATTCACTTTAGTATCACTCTGATAAATTTGGAGTGAGGGACTCTCATGTCCATATAGATAAGAAAACAACAAACTATAACTTGTATTGTATGAATAAATTAACTTATATACTGGCATATATTATTGTACTTTTACCGGTATGCGTATCAGCAAAGACCATAAAAGGACGCGTTTTAGATGAATCATCCGAGGCTATGGAATTCGTAAGCGTAGCTGCGTTTTCACTTCCCGACAGTATCTTAATCGGTGCTTCGATGACGGATGACAATGGAATGTTTATGATTGGAGACAACAACAGTGCACATGCCTTTGTCCGGGTTTCTTATGTGGGGTATGAAGATTGTGCAGTGTCGGTGCCGGAATCGGGTGAAATAGGTGACGTGATGATGGTTCCGTCAAATGTCATGCTTGATGAGGTAACAGTCAAAGCCTATCGTTCGACACTCAGAAAGAACTCTGAAGGAAGAACCACGAGTGTCGAAAATACTTCTCTGTCTGAAGCAGGAAATGCAGAAGATGTGCTTAGGAAAGTACCATCTGTTATTATAGAGAACGGTGAGATCTCAGTCTTTGGCAAAGATAGCCCACAGATATTCATCGATGGGAGAGCCGTGCGTGACAACGCTGAACTGTCGCGGCTGAGTTCCAACGACATCAAAGACATAGAAGTCATAGCAAATCCTGGAGTGGCTTATAGCAGTTCAGTTACTTCAGTAATAAGAATCCGGACTAAGAAACGTGAAACAAATGGACTGGGAGGACAGATACGCAGCGAGGAAAGTTTTAACGGACATATATCGACGCATAATAATCTCGATTTGGCCTACACCGCAGGTAATTTTGGAATATTTACCAATATAGGGTATGTGTATGAGCCTATATCCACCCGAACCGTCACACAAATGTCGGACATCGGCAATAATCCTATGCAGCAGCTCATTACAATCAACAATCATAACACCAATAATAATTGGGTTGGCAAGATCGGCATGACATTCTCTCCGAGTGAATTCCATTCGCTTGGAGCATACTACCAAAATGGAAAAATATCCAATAAAACCGACTACACACTTCATTCTACGATAGACGGCGATCACTTCAACGACGCTGACGGAGACATTCGATACCGTAAGTATCCGTGCCATAACGCAAATATCTTTTATTCAGGTAAATTATCAAATGTGACATTGGATCTGAACATTGATTACATTGGTCATAAGGGAGCAAACGCACAGGCGAGCACTGAGGCATACATCAACGGTATCTCAGACGTTCAAACAAATACCTGTCTCAGAAACAAGCTCTTTGCTCAAAAGTTTACAATTGGCTATAATGTGGGTAAAGTTAGAATGTCAATTGGAGATGAATATACATATACCTCATCAAAATCTAACTTCCATACCAATATCAATAATCTTAATGATGCTGCTACTTCGGTGCTTGAAGAGAATATCGCCGCTTTTTGCGAGGTTGGATATTCGATCAGAAATTATAATCTCTCAGCGGGATTCCGGTATGAACATATCAAATCAAAACATCTTGAGAGCGGAGAACGGATTGATAATCTGACAAGAAACCTGAACAATACATTCCCTACATTTTCAATCTCAGGCAATATAGGCAAGACACATACAGTGCTAAGTTTTAACCGTAAAAGAATACGACCTGCTTATGAAAGCCTCGATGGAACAATTGTTTATGTTAATTCCCTTACACTTCAGAGTGGAAATCCACAACTTAAATCATCAACAGTCACTAATGTAGAGGCGTTAGTTAATTGGAAATGGCTGACAGCAGGAGTCAGATACACGGATATAATTAATCCGGTAGTAGATAACATTATACCCTATGGAGATGGAACAATGAAATTGCTCACGAAAGATAATGCCGGACGGCTACATAATTATGAGGCTTTTGCAGGTGGGGTGGTCCATGTAGGGGCATGGCATCCTAAATGCGATGTGGGGATAACTATGCAAAAGTTCTCGCAGTTGCAAGAGGGGCACAATATGTCTATGAATCGACCAATATTCTTAGTGAAATGGCAAAATGTGATGACGCTTCCTCGTGATGTGGAGTTGTCCTGTGATGTCGAATATATTTCAGGAGGCGATATGCGAAATATTCGGTACGGTTCAGCATCCTCGCTTAATATCAGAATAACAAAACATTTATTTGATAAACGCTTGCGGTTATCTATGGAAGTAAGAGATCTTTTCGACCGATCGGTTCGTGACACGCGGCTATATTCAGAGAGTGTGACACTTTCTCAGCATTTCAAACGCACATCGTCCCGCATATTGTCCATTGGTATTTCCTATCAATTCAATACGCAACCATTCCGCTACAAAGGTTCAGGAGCTGGTTCAAGAGAAAAAGCACGATTAGGATTAGAATAAAACATTACTGTAGAATAATCCATTATTGTGGTGACCCGACGAAATTTTTCGCTGAGGTCACCACTTTTTTATAATGCTATTATAGTTAAAGTCTGTTAAAGTTTGAGGCTACAAGGCTATGGCGCGGGGTTGAATGATGGTGAATGATTATGAATGACGCTTCGATTTGTGTTGATAATCAACACATTACATGTCTGCCTAAATAGATATACGCACACCGCTACACGCATAACCATCAATATTTCAGCAATTTACCGTGGGCGTGGTGACTTTTGTGGTGACTCGTAGGGGTATAGGTGAAAGAAAGACCGCTAAATTATTGAAACTTATCGGTCTTAGGTGGTGCTCGACAGGAATCACACCTCATTCCCTTTTGATGCTCCTATACGCCTCCACTCTTGGACGGCAGAGCAACCATTTCAGTCGCAAAATTACTCTTTTTTCTGATACGACCAAAGAAAATCAAAAAAAACAGCAAAAATTTATTTCAACTTATTCTATTATTACGGAGCTGACAGCAAGGACTCTACAAAATGGAGGTGTTATTAGAGAAAATGACCTTATTTTAGGATAGAACGATTTTGCTCTTTCCCCAAAAATAACCTTTTTTAGGTCTTGAGTGTACTAAAAAAGTTATTTTTCGTGATAAATATTTGTCCATGTCACCGTCTTTCACTATCTTTGCACCTATAAATCAGATAATATGACATCCAATCTTATAGCAAGACAGCGAGAATGCGAAGAACTTACCAGATGTTTGGAGTCCGACAAATCGGAATTTGTGATCGTCTGTGGAAGGAGACGAATAGGAAAGACCTATCTTGTCGACAGATTCTTTGATGGTAAGTTCGACTTCAAGTTTGTGGGAGGACACAATCTTCGCACAAGGGAACAGCTGCGCAGTTTTTCAAAGGCACTTAGGAAATACTCAAAAAAGAAATACCCTGAGTTCGAGGACTGGTTCGAGGCATTTGACGCCCTGGAGGAATATCTTGAATCGCTCCCGTCAGAAAGAAAAAAGGTTGTATTCATCGATGAAATGCCGTGGATGGATTCCAAGCGTTCCAATTTCGTCAGCGCTTTGGAAAACTTTTGGAACGGCTGGGCTAGCGGGCAATACAATATCGTTCTCGTGGCTACAGGATCGGCTACCTCATGGATGGTCGACAAATTGCTGAAAAACCGTGGTGGCCTACACAACAGGATAACGCGAAGGCTTTATCTCTCACCCTTCACTCTTAAGGAGACCGAAGAGTATCTCAGGAAACGACGCACCACATGGGACAGGTACGAGATGCTACAATGCTATATGGTAACAGGAGGTGTGCCATTCTATCTTGACCTCATAGATCCGAGGGAGAGCCTTGCCAAAAATATCGACCGGCTATGCTATGAGGAGGACGGTGCGTTAAGCAAGGAATTTGATGAGCTGTATAACGCCGTGTTCCCCGTTGCCGACACATATATATCTGTAGTGCGATTGCTTTCTGAACACAAGAAAGGACTTACAAGGAAAGAAATCGGAGAGAAGATAGGATTGAATGGCACAAACCTTACACGCATTCTAAGCAATCTTGAAAAGTGCAGTTTTATTGGCAAACGCGCCCAATTCGGTAATAAGAAAAACGAGGCTATATACAGGCTTATTGATTTTTATACGCTTTTCTATTTTAAGTTCATTGAAAAGAATCTTTCACTTGACAGCTCATGGTGGACCCATCATCTGGATTCCGGCAGTATATCAGCGTGGCAGGGTCTGACATTCGAGATCATCTGCATGGAGCACCATCAGCAGATAAAAAATGCGCTCGGTATTTCAGGTATGGCTACATCAGTATCCACATGGCGGAGCTATCCTGACGAAAAGAAAGACCTTCCGGGAGCACAGATAGACATGATAATTGATAGGGCAGACCGGATGATCCACTTATGTGAGATGAAGTTCTCGCAAAAGGCGTTCAACATTTCGGCTGAATATGAAAGGAAACTGCGCGACCGCATGTGGCTGTTTGATCTGAAAACCAAGAATAAAAAACCGCTGGTACACACATTTGTCACGACATTTGGACTTGGAGAAGGCAAACATCACAGCATTGTTCACAGCGAGGTAACCATGGATGATCTTTTTAACTCATGAAAAAACATATTGAACTTATAATATCCCGGATAAATGAGGTCAATGACATTATCGACACTTGTTCAGATGGCAAGATGCCTTTTGAACAGGCGAATGTCATTGCACGGTTTTATTACGACTATCAGGACACCAATGTTATTATTGACGAGGCTGAGACGATTGCTGCCGAAGATACCGGGATGCTGAGAGCGCTTGCTGTAATGCTCAAAGATGAGACTGCCACACTCCTTAATAACATGGGCAGACTGGATAGGATAAATTTCAGAGATATCGCCAACGAGCATTCCAAGCAATACTATTCCAGATTTCAGGAAGCATCGGAAAGTCTCAATCCCTATTGGAAACGGTATTGTGAACTTAACAACCGCCTCGATTATCTCCCTCTCGGTTCAACGGAGTATGCCGAAACCGAAAAGGAATGTGAGAAGGCGAAGGCTGAGCATGATACCCGGCAGATTGAGGTCAAGAGGTTATATGATGAATACGAGAAAGAAAGACAACGCGCCGGATATGTCTTTTCCCTCAAAGCCTCCCACCTGTATGCACTTGCAGCCAAGCTAAACGGCATTGCAGGAAGCATACTCAACGACCTTGACCGTCTGGAGAAAGGGAACGGAAAATGAGCGGCAATGTCCTTTTCGAGACCGCCAAGTGGCGTGATATAGTGGAACTCGGGCTGTGCATGGCGATTTACGACGTGTGTAACGACAACCAGTTTGAGAACTGCACGCCGCTTGACTTTGCCAACTTCCTTAACGTAAGGGAAGAGGCAAAGGCTATCCCCGTTGTGCCTAAAGAGAAACTGAGGGTCTGCTATATGGTCTATGCTGTGGCAAGCAATATAACCCCGAGGAAGGAGGCGTTGATATGGTCGGAGCTGTTCCTCAGACGATGCGGTATCAACAAGTCATATTACGACAAGCACCGCACCGACATCTGTGCTGACCATGCCACCGAGGACAACAAGAGCTACCGGAAATCCATAGACCACGCCATCTGTGAATGGCGTTCGAGGCGAAGAACCCCGTAGAAATCCCGCTTTTCCCCATCTGGGACATATTAAGAAATTTAGCAAACGCACTATGCGGCTGAAAATCAGCGCACAGTGCGTTTGTCTTTTTTAACCTTTCCCCACGGAAGCCACATTGCGCCCAATGGGGGCGGTTGTAATTTTGCATCGGAATCCAAAGGCTGACAAGACCATCAATCAGCACTGTTCCAAGTCGATAAACATAAACTAAAAAATAAGCGAACCGATGCAGACAAAAAGAAAACTTCTCAACTCACAGGAGGCAGCCAAATACCTCGGACTGTCGCTGTCCTACTTCCGCAAGATGATGATGAGACGCGTCATCCCCATGTACAAGCCGAGCGGAAAACTATGCTTCTTTGACCCTGACGACCTCGACGCATATCTGAAAAGCGTCCGAATCTCATCACAGAGTGAGATAGACAGCGAGGCTGAGCGTTACCTTGCGAACAATAGAAAATAATCAAACCAATTAATAACTATGGCAACTGACATTCCAACCAACACAATGGGCAAGAAGCCCGCAAACTCCTCAGAATCTAAATCAAAAGAATCCAAGACCACCGACCAAAAGAAAATCCGGATTATAATGGAGTTCCTTCAAGGGTGCTCACCTTATGAGTCCGATGCGCTTCGTGCCATGCTTGCAGTGGCAACCGGCACGTACACGGTAGACACCCTGCCACAGTATGACCGCACGACAATCAACCGCTATCTCAACTTAGGGTGCGACAAGGAGACCGGGGGTGTTGACGCAATACGGGCACATCGTCAGTCCCGGGCTTTGGAACTGATGAAAACAGTATCGCAATATGTGGGGAAGGAGGATATAATCAACATCACATCGGTGTTGCTATACGAAATAAATCTGCTGTGATAATCGAAATGGTAAAAACTGACATAATCGGAAAATCCAACAAAAACCATATCCTAAAAATAACGCACATGAAGCGACAAAACATATATCCCTTTTCAAGCATCAGCATGAAGCTGACAGCGGATGCCATTGAATGGCTGTCGGGAACAACGACCGACAACGACGGCAACGAGATTCGCCATATCGACATCTTCAGCGGACTGCTGAAAGAAATGAGAACCACAGCCGGCTATTACGGTACATTCCGCCGACCGCTCAACCTTAAGCCCGGTCAGGCGCAGTTCTCTGAGATAGGTCTCGCGGAGAAGTGGAATCTCGGTCGGAAGAAGATGCACAATATCCTCGACAAAATGGAGGATGCAGGGCTTGTCGAAATCTATAATTCGCGCGTAGGCTCGGCAATCACATTCTCCTGCGTCAATGGCTGGGAGAAACCTGAAAAGCCGGAAGATGAAAGAGAAACCTGTGCCTGACAACCGATTTTCAGATGTATCCTTCTATGCAGGAAAGCAGGGGTTGCGTCAGCGGAAGTCAGGGAGTATGTTGCGAGATATGTATTGGTGTTACCTTCACTCCGTTCGGTTGCACCAATACGCCCTCGCCGCTCCCTCCGGTCGGGGTTACGTCTGCTCGCAGGCTCGCACCCGTCTGTCATTATAACTAATCTATAAATCCCCTTATATGCCAAGAAAGAAACTGTCCTCCGGGGAACTCCGGACAGCCACCATAACAACCAAGATTACCGCTGCCGAGCGCACCCATATACATGAGACGGCACGGCAATGCGGGCTGACCCCAAGCGAATACATGCGGCAACGCGCCATCGGGTATGAGCCTCCTTCTACTCTGACAGCAGAGGAGACTGAGCTTTTGCATAACCTTGACAACTGCCGCGTGGATATAGTCAACTATGCCAACGCCCTTGCCGGTATGAATCGTGAGCAGCGCATGGCGATGTTCAACAGAGTGCCCTTCATGCTCGAATGGTACAAGCAGATAATCCCGGTGACGAATGCCGTCAACGACTTCATCAACTCGGTTGTCAGCGGCGGACGTATTCAGAAACGCACAATCACCAACCTTAGGAAACTCAACAAATGATAGCGAAGGCAAAATCAATATCGCACGGCATAAACGACATGAACTATATAACCGGTGTCTCCGCGAACAAGAAACATCCGGAGAAAATATTTCATATCTGCGACAACAATCTCCCTCCGGGTCTCGATCCGTCAGGAATATGGAACTCCATAAAGCTGACCTCCATGTCCCATCCACGGTTGACAAACAATCTTATCCGAATAGAGATTAGCCCTGCCGCCGAACACACCAAGGACTTCACGCCGGAGGACTGGAGGCAACTGTGGCTTGACTTCGCGGAAGAGTTCGACAGGCAGGAAATCAAGGACAAGAAAGGTCGGACGCTTTCACCAAAGACCAATATCATGGGCAGCAAATACACCGTATGGCTGCATGGGGAATCCGGAAGCGGCATACCGCATCTTCACGCCGCAGTGTGCCGTGTCGATGAGAACGGGAACACCAACAATGACCGCAACATACACCTCCGGGCACAACGGGCTGCTGAAAGAATTGCAAGAAAGCGAGGCTGGCAGACCGCAACGAACATTCGTGAAGTCAATAAAAAGCAGGTCAGCAAGGATTGTCTCGATGTCCTCAAAGGAATGGATAAGTGGTCTGTGAAGGATTATTTTGCCGGACTTCGCGCCAAAGGATATGATGTCATGACAAGGACTGATGAAGCAGGTATCCTGCGCGGCTATGTTCTGTGCAAGGGTAATGCGAAGTTCAAGGCTTCCGAGTTAGGCAAGGGTCGCAACCTCATGGCATCCAAACTTGAAGGAACATGGGAAAAGCTGCATGAGGCATCGGAACAGCAAAAGCAAATCGATGATAACCATGACGACTATACCGTTTACCGCCCCGGCACACAACGCACCGAGATAAGGCATGGCGGTGAGACATACACCCGGTTTATCCCCGAGCCGGTGATGAAGGTGTTTGATGACACATTCGATTACCGCGAGACAGAGAACTGGGCAGACCTTATCAACGAAGCTTGCTATCAGTACGCTGTTGCTATGAGCTTTCTGGCATTTCTTAATGTGCCGACATACACGTCAGGTGGGGGTGGCTCATCAAACAATGAGCTCCCGAAGAAACGTGATGACCTTGAAGAGGAGATTGCCCGTGCCCG
The DNA here is from genome assembly GCA_964554265.1 of uncultured Bacteroides sp. Taxonomy (GTDB): domain Bacteria; phylum Bacteroidota; class Bacteroidia; order Bacteroidales; family Bacteroidaceae; genus RGIG8745. The sequence goes on from CAZKOB010000052.1 coordinate 21,656, forward strand.
TCGTTGTGCCGAGGCAGCGCGTGCAAAAATTAGAGTTGTAAGAAAAAGAGGTTTCAGAAGATAATATATTTGGGTATGGCTTTAAAGAAATTTGATGTGCCCGATATTGACGATGCTATATCAGAGGCAAAGGACAATGAACAACGGAAAGAGGAGGAGGCCAGAGCTGAGAAGATAGCCTATTTCCTTGAGCATTTCACAAAGAAGGCACCGGATATACTGAAGAATATGCAAGGTGTGGTCTCACAGCTTGACGCACTCAAATTCGCATCAGTCCTCAGGGAGGAACTGAAGAAAGCAGCGGATGAGATGGCACTCAGATTCAATTCAAAGATTGAGCCAATTGTAAAGCGGGCGGAGTCGGCAGACCGCAGAATAAGCTTACCCACTCTGGCGGCATACATCATACTTGCTATTCTTGTATGGCTATTCATCTTCCTGGTGATGGTGATCTATACCAATACAAAAATCCAGTCGGGCGATCTGACTGCCCTAATAGTGCTGTTCTTTGTTGCCTTGATTATCTCGATCATCGCAGTCATATACTTCACAAAAAAATACAAATGGTAAAACCACATTATTTCAAAAATCACCGAAAAGGAGAAGGTGGATTGTCCCGAACAGTCCACCTTCTCAGCCTTTATATGCCACTTACAAATAAATTTTATATTTGTTACCTGTGTGTTACTCAACACTTGGATAAATATTATTAGATTATTGTATATCAACAATCTAAAAATATACTTAATATTTGAGGGAAAAGAATTAGAACTCAAACATTTCAACATTTCCGAACTATGAAAGGAAC